>CAMMVQ010000021.1 GCA_946500425.1 uncultured Mollicutes bacterium
ACCAATACCAATATAATTAAACATAGCTTGCCCCTTACCATAACCAGCTCCAGTAACATAAAAAACGTTATAATAATAAGAGGTTCCAGTCCAATATGATGTAGATAAAGCCCACGGCTGAGCGTCTTCACATGAATATTCAGCTGATGGTCGTTCCCCAGCCATAGGATTTATAGAATTTTGAAGATTAGAATCAATTGCAGAGCACCCTAAACTAATTAGCTCATTATATGTCATTAATCTTAAATCAGCACTTGTTTTTCCAAGTGTCGTCTTTAAGTAATTTTCATAGTTTTCTACATGTTCATATAGTAAAGAATTACTATCATATACATCTGCTGGATAACTTGTTCCATATTGTGCTTTTGGTTTTAAGGCACTTTCAGCCCAATAATTGTCTTGAGAAAATGCTATAGAACCATTTGAGTTCTTGCTTTGTAAATTACTATTTAAATCCAAGTTATACTTAGCAAATGCCGTTACTGTATCACCGTTATCTTTTATAGTATAAAAGCATTCACTTTCTAAACAAAACTCTTCTCCAACTGTATATACTTTTTCTGGTTCTAACGTTGTAGTTGGCCTATTATTAGTATCTTGCTCATACGTTATTGTTATCGTAAATGAAGCATTTGCACTCGTATTTGTTGATGTTTCATCCCATGTTACTTTTATCTTCATTTTCTTCTCTTGATTAGAACCTAACACTTCATCTTGGGATATTCCACTATACATTACTTTTATATCGGGATTATCTAATCCTTGAGTCTCTATTCCGGTTAGTACCGCGTTTAACTCTCCTTCATTTTTTATCGTCACGTCAAACTCTGCATAACTTGTTGGATACTCCAAATGAGGTACACTTATTTCTAGTTCTTTTCCCTCTTTTACTATGTTTGCAGTAGCATTACTACTTCCTTTTTCACTTATACCATTCATCTTACTAAAGATAATGTTAAAATCACTACTTCCCCGTTGAAGCTGTTCCACCTATGTTTAAACTTTCACTAAACACTGCATATCCTACCATTAATGATAATACTAATGCTAATAGGCCTACTATTACTTTCTTTTGTCTTGTTAACTTCATCTATTATCAACGCTCCTTATTATCTTTAGTCTTTCGTTTTAACATTATAATATGTATTTCAATATTTTTTAACGCACTTATATTACCCTGTGGAATACTATTATTTTTCATCATTTTACATGTTGATAATATCATATTACCCCCCCCGTCAAGTTTTTCGATTAACTGTGGAAAACAAATGTAAAATTTATTTTTCCCATTGATATTTATTTTATTTTTGGATATAATTTAATTGTGTGAAGGCAACTACTAGTTGTTTTCCAAAAAATTTAGATACTTTGAAAAGCAGAGCTAGTTACAACAACTAACTCTGTTTTTCTTTTAATAATTAGCAATAACCATTAAAGCTATTACTAGCACTAAAAGGATAATTATTTTGATGTTAAACTTTATTTCAAATCTAAATCTCATAACTATCACCATCCCTTCTTATTCAAAAGAAATGGAAAACAAAGCTAGTTTTAAAAGTTGCCCTCAGTTTAATTATTAGTTATATCTTTTTATGTCACTCGTAAAAAAAGAAAAAATAAAAATTTCTTTACTACCATCTCAAAGTTACACACGTAAAAAACCAAACATAATGCACAATAAAAACACGACTAATTCGTGTTTTTACAATATTCATTCACGTCATCTCTTACTTTTAATATTAAGTCATAATCTTTTTTTATGTCAGATAACTTAAATGATAGTTCGCCACTTTGCCTAACCCCAAAAATATCTCCTTGACCACGAAGTTTAAAATCAGCTTCACTTATTTTGTAGCCATCATTAGTCTCTTCCATTATCTTTAATCTTTGAACATCTTTATCACTTATAAGATAGCAATAAGATTGTAAGTCATTTCTTCCCACCCTTCCTCTTAGCTGGTGTAAGGTAGAAAGTCCAAACCTATCAGCATCAAAAATAACCATTATGGTAGAGTTTTTAACATCTACACCAACCTCAACCACCGTGGTAGATATTAAAATATTTATTTTATTTTCCAGGTACTCTTGCATAACTTTATCTTTTTCTTCGTTAGAAAGCTTCCCATGTAATATTCCCACCTTATAGTTCTTAAAAGCCAAATCAAACTTACGTTTTAAATCATTTACGTTGGTATAGTCTTCTTCATTTTCATCAATCATAGGTGCAATTACGTACGCTTGATTACCATTTTTTAAAGCTTCATAAATAGCACTTAAAACGTCTTTTAACTGTTCTGTTTTCTTTACATAAGTAATAACCTTCTTTCTTCCCTTTGGCATGGTTTTAATGCTTGAAACGTCCATGTCTCCATAAAGCGTTAGCGCGTAAGTTCTAGGAATTGGCGTTGCACTCATCAAAAGAACGTCCGGACTTTTTGCCTTATCTTTTAAAGCAAGCCTTTGTGAAACTCCAAAACGATGCTGCTCATCAGTTATTACTAATCCTAAATTATTCCAAAGTACGTTTTTGCTAATTAAAGCATGGGTTCCAATTAAAAAATCAATTTGACCACTTTCTAATTTTTCATAAACCTTTTTCTTTTCTTTAGTACTCATTTTACCTGTCAATATTCCAACTCTAAAGTCTGTGCGAGAAAATAGTTTAATGGCGTTTTGATAATGTTGAAACGCAAGTATCTCGGTAGGCGCCATTAAAGCTGATTGAAATCCAGCAGTAAAAGCAGCGTAAGCAACTATAAAAGCCACGATTGTTTTTCCGGAACCCACGTCTCCTTGAAGAAGCCTATTCATTCTTACGTCAGACCTTAAATCGTCTAACATGTCATTAATAACCTTTTTTTGGTCAGAAGTAAGTTCAAAAGGAAGTGAACGTATTAATTCTTCAACTTTTTTCTCATCAAAATCTTTTACGTAAGATAAGTCATGTTTTTTATTCTTGGTTTTTAGCTCCTTTACCTTTTTCATGTAACCATAAATTTCTTCGTACTTTAGCGTTTTTAAGGCGGTTTTTAGCACTTTTACATTATCTGGAAAGTGAATTATTCTTACGGCTCTATCCTCATCAATAAAACCGTATTTAACTTTTAATTCTTCTGGAATTAAATTCTCTTTTTTATAACTTACTAAAGCATTTTTTATAAATAAATTCATTTGTTTAGAAGTTATGTGCTTAGACGAATGATAAACCGGAATTATTTGCGGTTTATCGGGAAGACTAGATAACAAGATGTCGCTAGCAACAAGGGTTTGTGTTTTTGGGTTATACTTTCCAATTACGGTTACTTCTTTGCCAGGATAAACATTATTTTTCATAAAAGCCCGGTTAAATATAATCACCTTAATCAAATGGTTTTGAGCGATAAACGAAAAAGACAAACGGTTCATGTTTCTTTTAAAAAAACTGATTACTGGGCTTGTTTGAACAACACCATCAATCACCATGTCATCATAAAACCTTTCATCATTAATGTTCTTCCTTGAAAGTATCTCAAAACGATACGGATAATTTCTAACAAGGTCATCTACCGACAAAATTCCCATCTCCTTTAGATGTTCCAAACTCTTGTCTCCAATTAATTTTACGTCACTTAGTTCCATTAACATTCTTCCTTTACTATCAAGATTATAACAAACAATTGTTTGCAAATCAACCAATCAAGTTTTTTAAATGAAATTTTTTTAAAAAATATTAAAAAAAGAGTTGACTTTTAGCCTCTTTTCGATTAGTATAAATGTCACCAGCAGGAAGAATACTGCTGGTGCTAGTATCACAACTAGCCAACCCCTTTTTATTCTTTTTGAGATTGCATGGGAAACCGTGCAATCTTATTTTTTTGGAATTTTTTTACTATTTATGGTTAATACTATTTTAAAAAGAGGGATAATATGACAAGTTCTAACAAACGAGAAAAAATTGTAAATACACTTAAAGAAAAAACTAATAACGCACCTGATATTAAGTATAAAGATTTTATAATAAATAAACAAAACGTAACTTTTATATACTCGATGAGTGTGAGCAGTTCAACTAGTATAAATGATTTTATCCTAAGACGACTAGATGAGGAAAAAGGAAAAATAAAAGATGAAAACATATACGAGTACATCAAAAATTTCATTCCTAACAATAACATTATTCCCTTTGATAAAAAAGAAGACATCTCTTATTACGTTATGAGTGGTTTTACCGTAGCAGTATTTGATGACGGAAGACTTTTGGCGTTTGAAAACCGTGCTAGTATTTATGGTTCGATTAGCAAAAGTGAAAACGAGCGAGGGCTTAAAGGACCTAGTGACGCATTTTCAGAAAACTATCAATTTAACATGGGAATGATAAGAAGAAGGGTAAAAACCGAGGACTTATGGATTGATGAAAAAACCATTGGAACAAAAAGTAAAACCAAGGTTGCAATGTTTTATATAAAAGGTTTAACCAGTGAAGAAACAATAAGAAACATAAATGAAAAGTTAGACAAAATAAACATAGATTACGTGGGTAATACCAATTATATTTTAGAAGCAATGAGTAATACTAATAGATTCATCCTTCCTACTAACTTATCTACGGAAAGGCCGGATTTCGCGGCCCAGATGTTAATGCAAGGAAGAATTGTTTTAATCGTTGAAAACTCTAACGAAGCAATCATATTACCTTGTCTTTTCTTAGATTTCTTTAAGAATCCAGAAGATTATTACGAAAAGGGACTTAACGTTATAATAAGTAGAACCGTAAGGTTTGTTGCGTTTTTTCTTACCGTATTTACCCCGGCCTTATACATATCACTTATGGCTTTTAACTGGGAATCACTGCCAAGTGGACTTTTGATTAGTTTTTCCGTTCAAAGAGAAGGAGTTCCGTTTTCTTCAATCTTTGAAATTTTAGTAATGAGTTTGATGTTTCAAATTTTAAGGGAAAGTGACCTTAGGTTTCCTGGTAAAGGAGGTAGCTCAATTTCAATCGTTGGGGCTTTAGTATTAGGTCAAGCGGCCGTTGAAGCCGGTGTTGTCTCTCCAATTACGATAATAATAGTTGGTATAGCTTCAGTTTCATCACTTGCCTTTAGTTCGATTGACCTCATTAATGCGTGCCGGTGGTGGCAATTATTTTTAATAATAATGGCATGGATGTTTGGTTTTGTCGGAGTACTATTCGGAAGCTTAATAATACTAGCCACCCTAGTTAGCCAGTCTTCTTGTGGAGTTCCTTACTTTTCACCATTTGAACCATTTAGTTTAAAAGAACAACCAAACGTAATAATTCCAACCAAAAAAGAAAAATTTCATCCTAAAAATATTTTTAAAAAAGATGGGAGGAAAGAAAAATGAAACTAATCAAAATTTTAGTATTATTGCTAACCCTTATTAGTCTAACTGGTTGTTATAACTATAAAGAGTTAAATGATTCAGCCATAGTATCTGCCATGTCCATAGATTTAGATGAAGATAATCCAGAAAAATATAAAGTTGGGGTTCAAATTATGAACGCTAAGAAAAAAGAAAATAATAACGTTAGTGAAATAGCTTTTTTTGAAGCTTCTGGATTGTCAATTTATGACGCTTTAGGTTCAATTGTTCTTTCCTCCCCCAAACAACTATATCTAGGGCACATGGAAGTGGTAGTTCTTGGAGAAAAAATTTTAAAGCAAAAAAGTCCGCTTGACTTTTTAGACTTTTTCATGAGGGATTCAAGTGCGGAGAAAGATGCTGTTGTGGTTGTTTCAAGAGAAAAAAACGCAAGTGACATATTAAAAATATTAACCCCACTTGAAACAATAACATCTCAAAACCTAAAAGCAAGTTTATTTAACTCAGCAGATTTTAGTGGGACAACTAACATCGTAACGTTAGATGAATTAATCTCACATTTAATGGATGACAGCAAAGAAGCCATCTTACCGTCGGTTGAACTTACCGGGAAAGTAAATAAAGGGGAAAACATTGACAATTTATCAGACAGTGACCCGGATGTAAGAATAAGGTTTAGCAATCTTGCATTGCTAAAAGATGATAAATTAATTGGTTACTTAAGCAACAACGAAAGCTTTGGTTATAACGTAATTACCGCGGAAGCAGGAAATACTTACATAAAATTTAAGTGCGACAACGAAAATTATGCTACTTTAGAACTTGTTTCTTTAAAAACTAACGAAGAAATATCATTTAAAAATAAAAAACCATTTGTAAACATTAACAACGAAACCAAAACAAACATAGTTGAATATAACTGTGATTTAGACCTCATAAAAGACGATAAGATAATTGATGAAATACAAAAGAAGGCAGAAAAAAGAATTGAATACTTAATGAATGATTTTTTGGATAAAGCATACGAAGAATACAAAACTGACGTACTACATTACGGCTCTACTTTTTATAAGGAAAAAAGAAACGAAATGAAAAAGTATGGTTACACAACAAAAAGTATCAAGGACGACATAAAGTTTAAAGTCACTTCAAAAGTTAAAGTAGACGCGGCAGGATTAACCGTTAAATCAATTAATAACAAGGAGGATAAACGTGAAAGATAAAGTTTCAAGCATTCAGGTTGCCATGCTTTTTGCGCTCGTGGTAAGTAGCATGTACCTTGGTCTTGGTGATATTATTCTTCTTGACATATCAAAAAATGACGCCTTAATATCCATGATAATTGGTATTATATTGGGATTAGTACCATTACTAATGTATTTAAAAATAAACGATTGTTTTCCTGAATTAAACATATATAAAAAAAATAAAAAATTATTCGGAAACTTAGTTGGAAAATTATTAAACTTCTTATTTGTAATATTGTCCTTTATAATGATTGTCATTGCTTTTAGGTCCTTAATAACCTTTATAAATAGCAAATACCTAAGCGATACTCCTTACTATTTAATTGGATTATTAGTCTTAGTAACATCAATTATATTATCAACTGGAAAATTAGAAAAACTAACTAGGGTAACACAAATAATATTTATAATAGCATTTATCTTAATTATTTGTGTGGAACTATTTCTATCTGGTTACATAGAAATAGATAACTTGCTTCCTATCCTTACAACGAGTAAAGGAAATATATTATATGGAGCATTATACTATGCTTCACTTACTTCTCTTACCTCTTTTTTCTTTTTGTCAATAAATAAATCAAAGATAAAAGATCATGAAAAATTTTCTAAAAACATGATAATATTTTACTTAATAGCAACCGTATCATTAACTATCGTTATGTTTTACATAATAAGCTGTTTCGGATATGAATTAGCTTCAATATTTGAATATCCAGAGTACGTGATACTTAAAAAAATAATTATCTCAAACTCGGATTTTCACATTGAAAACATTTTGTCCTTCAGGTGGATTTTCTACATTATTTCTCTTTCTAACATAGGTATATACTCAATTAAAAAATGGTTAGAAGAAAGTAAGTTTACTAATAAAACGCAAATCACAATAGTAATTATAATATCATTGCTAGCTCTTTTCTTATCAAAAAACATATTTCCAAACGACCCAAACTCAATTATAGTATTTAAAAATTATTATTTAATCATTGTTGCGGTACCTATATTTATTATTCTATTAATTATCTATATAAGAAGCTTATTCATAACAAAAAGAACCTGACAAAGGTTCTTTTTACATGTTATACTTTTGTACTTTTCCGCACCCTATTTTCCTTCCAAAGCTACTTGCATTTTCATTAGTTACTGGCTCGTGTATTATAACTAATTTGTTTTCAATTTCATACGCTTTAAACCTAGTAGTATAAAACTTCATGTAAGCATATCCGTTATTAGAAAATAAAACTGGCATATCTCCTGCGTGATAAGGATGATTTTCCCCGGTTGGATTATAGTGGCCCAAAACGTTATCAAAGGTGCCAGTCTTTGATATATCACAATTCTGGCCGTCATGGACATGGATTGGAAAAAGTTGATAATTCTTATATCCTGGAAGACCAGATACTTCTACTTCAACCATGGTTCCGTCTTTAAAGGGTTTAAAATAAGCTATTCCCTTTAAATTTGGAGATGATATATCACCAGTTATGTTAGCAACCCAATAAGCGTTATTATCATTCATAACATTATCACCTGTTTAATTATATGATTTTATTAAAATATAATTTCAAATTTATAAACATTTATTTACAAATAAAATAGGTTAATATATAATTATTTATATAAGAGGTGGTTATTTGTGGTACGAAAAAGAAACGTAGAAAAAGAATTTATCGAAAAAAGTAGCAGGATGTTAAAATACGTTTGTGCTTTGGTAGGAATCGTTTTGTTTTTTATATATGGTATTAATGGCGGTTTTGCTTCTTTATTATTTGATTTAAGAGAATCTAAAACCGTGGTTGGTTACTGTGTTGCGATAATAATATTACTAGCGCTTTTGGTTATTTGCAATTTATCTGACGCTCCCAGTAACCAAACAAAAAGGCAAAAAGATATAAGTAGTTATGTTACCGTTGGAATAATCATAGTAATAATTATTTTTGGAATTTTATTATTATTTACCTTACTAGATTTCTTTCTTCCGGTTATTGTTTTAGTAGCATTCTTATTAATAGTATACTTCTTAATATCAAAGCTTATTGCGGTTTTAGTAAACAAGTATGGAATAAAGTAATACTTGTTTTTTTATTTAAAAACAAGCATTTTACTATGCTTGCTTAAGTACCTTGTTACTTCATGTATTTCATTCCACTTTTCCAAGCTGTCCCAACTTTTTCACCTATCTTATAATAACCGTTTTGAAACTGATCAAAGACAAATGCATTTAACTTGGTAGAATCAACTTTGCCTTTTTCGTCTAACACGTCCTCGTTTGCAAGTACGTTTAGTATTTCTCCTACCACTCTAAAGCCGTCTTCATCTTTTTGAATCTTATCTACCTTACATTCTAAAGTAATAGGATACTCTTCAATTACCGGTGCATCAACAATATCACTTTTTCTTGCGTGCATACCAGTTCTTTCAAACTTATCAGGCATTTTATTAGCGCTTGCCGTTCCAAAAAAGTCAGACTCTTCTAAATGAGGTATGTCCGCTACACTTATTGTAAAAGCACCACGCTCTTTGATATTTTGCGAGGTCTTATGTGATTCAGTTATGTTTAATGCTACTTTGTTATTATCACAAATACCTCCCCAGGCCATGTTCATAACGTCAACCGTTCCATCAGATGAATAAGTTGCAATCATTAAAACTGGCATTGGAAATAAATATGGTTTAACACCCAAACTTACCTTTTTCAAAAACATCAGTCCTTTCTATTATGTTTACAATTTAATTATAACAAAGACTTTATTAAATATAAATTATATTTTTATATAAATTCTACTATCTCTTTTAAATCTTTTCTTTTGTTATGTAATGGATTACCTTTATAATCATCTGCTTTATATCCAATTGGAATTAAGCAAATTGGTTCAATGTTATCTTCTAAGTTAAACTCTTTTTTTAATTCTTTCTTATCAAACATTTCAATCCATATATTATCTACACCAACGTTAGTTGCTTCTAACATCATGTGGGTTGCAACAATTGATGCATCCATTTCGTAAGTTGAATAATTATCCTTTTGCCATGCAATATTTTTATCACTACACACAATTAAAACCGTTGGTGCGTTATACCTACAAGGACTTACCTTATCTATTTTTTCTAATGCTTCATTTGAACTTGCAACGTATATTTTTTGTGGCTGCATGTTTTTAGCAGTTGGTGCAAGTCTTCCTGCTTCTAGTATTTTATATATTTTTTCTTTTTCTACTTTCTTACCTTTAAATTTTCTGGTTGCCGTTCTATTTCTAATAACACTTTCAAAATTTTGGTTATCCATAGAAACTTCCGTATACTGTTCTACTTTCATATGAAGATTATATTTATCCCTTAATTTTGCTATTTGCTTCATCATTGGTGATTTATGATGTAAATCTAATGCTTCTTTACTTTCCCAAAGATCAATTAATAAAACCGTCTCAGGGTCATTTTCAGGGAAGAAATATTCATACTTTAAATTGCCTTCTTCATTTCTAACTTGATTTACTATTCCACTAGAAATCATTTCTTTTGCAAATTCTTTAGCACTACCATTTTTACCGGTATAATAAATGTTTATTGTTAAACTCATAATATCCTCCTTATATAATCTATTTTTCTAAAGATAGTTTATAGCTATTATCTATTAATTTGTGGATTTCTTCTGTTTTAACACTATTATCAAGTTTTATTGTTATCCAGCTTTTCTTATTCATGTGATAACCACTAAATATCTTCTTATTATCTATGATTTCTGTTATTTTATCTTTTTGATATCTTAAAACCATAATATCTGTTATTTTATCTGAGGTGATACCTAATTTGCTTTCAGATAAAACAGCGAATACTCCATACCACTTATTATTCTCTTTATTTCTTACTATGGCATTGTTTGAAAATTTCTTCCATAAATACTCCAAATCATCATTATATTTTTCTTTAACATACTTAATTACTTCTTTCGCTTGACTACTTTTAAATACGTTTGGTGTGGTACATTTATCAATTATGTCATTTAAAATATTTTCATACGCTCCTTTTATTTTACTTGTAAAATCACCTAATGAGTTTTTTACGTCTACAAGCACGTATTCTTCGTCGGTTTGAGTATCAATTACTTTTGACTGTTTTGTTTGATTAGAAATTTTTATAACAACTTTAAACGTATCATCACATATAAGTTTTTCATAAGTATAATAATCATCTTTTATTTGAAATCCATACTCTATTAACGAATCATAATTAATTTTTTTATCTTTAAATATATTATTTAAATTACGCATTTTTAACTCCTTAACGCCCTTAATTTTAATACTTATTAACCATGTGTGCCGTAATAATTGTATAACTATATGAATTAATAGTAATTGTCATATTATCAATCTCACAATAATAGTTTTTTCCCTTTTTATAAATATTACAATTTTCATCTAAAACTTTATCTTTGCAATATTTGACCACATCATTAGTATCTAATTTAAGGTTTTTCTTAATTCTATCAATACCCATTTTAGTAGTATGAAGTTTATCTACGTTAGATAACAATATTTGTTTATTCATATATTATCAGTTCCATCCTTTTTTATCGGCAATTTATCTGCCCATGTTTCTAATGCTTTTAAACTTTTTTCATTTTCGATTTCTAATTCTACTAATGATTTAAACTCAATATTGGGACTATCTTTTAATATTTTTAAATTATAATATAATCCATTTTCTACAACTTTAAAACCTTCGGGTAATTTGTTAAATAAATATTTGTCTTTAAAAATGATTATTGTTGACTCATAATCGACAATATCAATTACTTTTTTCAGCTTTTCTTTTACCTCATCATTAATCTCTATCAATTTTTCTTCTATTAAATTATGAATTATATTAGCAATTAAAAATGGTTTAAATAATTTTGCACTATCACAAATTTCTGTGTAATAGCCTTTTTTGTTTAGTATAGATATTGTATTTGCTAATTTTTTATCTACTATAAAGTAATTTTTCATTTTTTCTATTTTAAATGTTGTAGCATTTATACATGTAAAAATATCATTTTTCATTTTTTTGCCTCCATAAATTACTATTTGCCATTCTGTCCATACCAAAATTATACCATATAAAAAACATTTTATAATGTGGCCCCAAATAGGTATACATCTAAAAAATTACCATAATGTAGGTAATTTTTATTTTAGATATTCCTTAAAAAACGCTTCAATCTTATCAAACGGAATAATATCTTTTTTATCATAAAGATCCGTATGAACGGCATCCGGTATAATCATTAACTCTTTGTTATTAGTATACTTACTATTTTCGGTCATGTTCTTATAAGCATCACGTGAAAAGTAACAAGAATGTGCTTTTTCTCCATGAATCATCAACACCGCACTTCTTATTTCGTTTGAATACGTTAATATTGGCTGGTTAATAAACGACATTGTCCCAATAACGTTCCATCCTTCGTTTGAATTTAAACTTCTTTCATGATATCCTCTTTTAGTTTTGTAATAATCATGGTAATCTTTTACGAAAAAGGGGGCATCAGTAGGTAGTGGGTCCACTACTCCTCCTGCTCTTTTATAAGTTCCGTTTTTATAATCTATCGTTCTTTGGTTATTTAAATTTACTTTGTTATTATATCTTGCTTCTTCGTTATCATCATTGTCAAAGTATCCGTTTGCATTTACCCTTGACATATCATACATTGTTGATGTAACCGTTGCTTTAATACGGGTATCTATTGCAGCGGTATTTAAAGCCATACCTCCCCAACCACAAATACCAATTATTCCTATTTTATTTGCATCAACCTCATCTAAGTTAGATAAATAATCAACTGCCGCCTGAAAATCCTCCGTGTTTATATCAGGTGATGCCATGTATCTTGGTATGCCAGATGACTCACCAGTAAAAGAAGGATCAAAAGCTATGCATAAAAAACCTCTTTCAGCCATTTCTTGTGCGTATAAACCAGACGCCTGCTCTTTTACCGCACCAAAAGGTCCAGATACCGCGATTGCGGGTAATTTACCAGTATTATCTTTTGGCTCATAAAGGTCTGCCGCAAGTGTTATTCCATATCTGTTATGAAAAGTTACCTTTCTATGATTTACCTTATTGCTTTTTGAAAAGGTTTTATCCCAATTATTTGCTAAAACTAATTTTTCATCTTTCATTTTATTCATTCCTTTCTATTTTAATTATAAATGATAGAGTTAACTCTAAGTCAAGCTTTTTTTAAATAACATAAATAATTATTTTTGATAATGCTTTAATAATAAATATTAATGGGAATATAAGAGAAATAAAGTAGATAAAATATTTAATAAAATTCTTTCCATTAAATGTTTTATAAAATAATTTTCTTATTTTATCCATAATGCCAAACCTCGTAATTATAAACGTAAATAATATAACTCCAAATATGTTTAAAATTATATCATCAACGTCAAATAATCCAACGCTTGTTATTTCTTGTAATAACTCAATTAATATAACAATTGGTGTGATAATTAGAAGTTGTCTTAACACGTTATTATATTTTTTATTTTTAACCATCAATAAAAATGATAACGGAACAAGCATAATAAGGTTTCCACCAACATTAAACACAATGCTTCTTACTGAGCCTTTAGTAAAATATGATGTAATAGTGTTAAACGGTACTAAAGAGCCCTCATAAATACTTGTTAATCTTTCTAAGTCAAATCCAAAGCTAGTCCTTCCAATAAAGAACGTTATACTTATTAATAAAATAATATAAAGAACTATATAAATAATAACGTTATTTTTGTAAGTTTTATCCCCATCTTTAATTAATCCGTAAGAAAAATATAGTAAAAATAATGAAATCATTATAAGTACTGCCTCTATTTTATCAATGCTATACCTAAATATTGGAGTAGCAACAGATAAATAATACATAAAAAGACCAACGGTTAAAATAAGTATTATATCCGTAAAAGTTTTTAACTTATTTTTAAATATCTCTTTTTTTATTATTTTATAAATAAGGTATATAGCTAAAATAAATATTAACATAAATAAAATAACATTATCCATTTTAAAACTCCTTTACTACTTAATTATATTTTAACATAACAAAAGACATTTATCTTGTTATTTTAACCGTAATACTATTTTTTCCTACCACGTTATCCAAGTTATCGGGATAATCTATTGAGCCTATCCTTGTATATGAATAAGATGTGTTAAATGTCTTATAAAAGATAACTAAGCAGTCAGCACCATAAAGCATAATGTCTCCCTTCTTTATTTTGCCAACAATTTTTGAATCACTTGATAAATCCTCATCAAAATAATAATATTTTTCATTACCGTTTAACTCATTCATCGTAATGGAAAGCGGCAATCTATTAACAAGTTCTCTTGACGTTTCATTATCTTCTAAAGTTACTGTAAAATCATTTCCATTTATATTTAAGTTTATTTTAGAAGTAAAATCATTCATGTTATCATCCTTCCTTTCTAAAACCGATTCATTAGTTGTTTTATTAAACCTTTCTTTGTTATAAAAGAAAATAAAACAAGCTACTATCAACAAAATTATCAAAATCATTATAATTAATATTTTCTTCATTTAGTTTGCTCCTTTAAAAAATGATAGTATTACTAATGTAATACTATCACTTAGAGCCTACTTTAAGTCAAGTTTTTTTACTAACTTTGTAACATCTTTTTTATAATTATTAAACTCAGTATCTTTAGTTATGTTATAAACGTGATTTATTCTTCCTAGTAAATTTAAAAGATAAGTTTTTTCATCGCTTTTATACGCAATATTTTTTAAATGGCTTTTAAGATTGTATTTTTTTATGTAATACATCTCTTGCCTTATTTTTCTTTTGTAATTTCGCCTTATATTAACTTTTTCGTTAACTACTATTCCGGTTACTTGCTGTCTTATTTTTTTGCTTACAACCTTTATCTTTTTCTTATTTAACCTAAAATTATATTCGTATAATAACTCATTAACATATTTAATTAAATCCTTAACGTCAAAATCACCCGAAAAAGTTAAATCATCAGAGTACCTTGTATAATTAATATTTCTTTTTTCACAATAAGAACCAACCTTTTCATCGAAACTTCTTAAAACTATGTTTGATATAAAACCACTTGTCGGGGCTCCTGCAGGAAGTTTATTATTATAAACACACAAATTAGTAAAAAGCATTCCCATTTTTTTAGGATATAAAGTTTCATTAAAACAAGAATCATAAACCATATTAAAAGTAATATTGTCAAAAAAATTCTTTATGTCTAGTTTAACGATTACGTCTTTATTTACGTGAGGTTTTGCATTATCTAAAACGGATACTTTCTTCCTGTACGCATAAGAATAACCTGATAACTTTTTTTCTTCTAAAACGTTTTTTAATATACGCCTTTGAATGCTTTTCAACTCTCT
The DNA here is from genome assembly GCA_946500425.1 of uncultured Mollicutes bacterium. GTDB lineage: Bacteria > Bacillota_I > Bacilli_A > RF39 > UBA660 > Aphodocola. The sequence goes on from CAMMVQ010000021.1 coordinate 14,983, forward strand.
ACTTGGTTCGTATAAAAATCTTAGGCCACCGGATTTTTTTCGAATTATAATTTCTTCATAATTAGCATCTATGTTGTTACTAATATTATAAAGTATTTTATTTATTTTCTTTATATCAGTAGTATTAACTAAATTAAAAGATGATAACAAGTCGTTATATTTATCATTACTTAAATATACAAACATACTATCATCTCCTAAATATAAGCAAGTACTATAATATATTGTAACTAGCGAAATGTAGGAGTATTACGTGAAGCGTAAATTACTACATTGAGCGTTATCAATATAATGTATTTATTTAGTATTTCTTACTTTAGCGACTCGCTAAAAAGATTTTTATAAAATCAAAACGCTGCTTGCTTACAAGAATATTATATAACAAAATATAAAAATTTACTATTTAATTCAATCTATTTTAATCCAATCTCTTTGTATTCTTTTTAATTTTATTATTATTAATAATACTTATAATATCACTATCTTCTATGGTTTTTGATGTTTTAAAAAATTCTTTTATATCAAAAGTTATGCTTTCTACATCATAATTATCAGGATCAAATCCTAACTTTTTCATCTTATCTATTATTACGTGTTTGCCAGAATGCACACCAATTACCATACTATCAACGTATATTCCATATCTTTTAGGATCCATTATCTCATACGTTTTTTTATTTTTTAAGACACCTGCCTGGTGAATTCCAGCCTCATGTTTAAAAGCGTTAGCACCAACTATTGGCTTATTGTGTTGTACGGATGATCCGGTTATAGAAGAAACTAGCAAGCTCGCCTCATAAATCATTTTAGTATTAATGTTTGTTTTAGCATTATAATATTCTTTTTTAGTATCTAGGTTTGCAACCACTTCTTCCAAAGCAGTGTTACCAGCTCTTTCATCAATTCCGTTTATCGTGCATTCTACTTGTGTTACTCCTGCTAAAATGACACTCATAGAATTTGCCGTTGCAAGTCCCAAATCATTATGACAATGAACTGATATATTTACCTTATTCAAATTACTATTTTCCTTTAAGTAAATTATAAATGCTCTAAATTCATCTGGTGATGTATATCCTACCGTGTCCGGTATATTAATCGTTATTGCACCAGCTTTAATTGCTTCATCAATTACTTTACAAGCATATACCTTATCAGTCCTTGTTGCATCTTCCAAAGAAAACTCTATATCATAACACTTTTCTTTAGCATAACTAACAAATTCTTTAACCATTTCTAAAACTTCTTCTTTTGTTTTTCCTAGCTTATCATAAACGTGCGTATCACTTGTTCCTATAAAAACATGTATCCTTGGTTTTTTAGCATCCCAAGCCATGTTCTATATCACGTTTATTAAGCCTTGCAAGTGATGCAACAGATGCGTTATTAACTACCTTACTTATTTCTTTTATCGATTCAAAATCACTATAAAAGGTGCTTCTAAAGTTTATTTGTTTTACTTCATATTTATCATTTTTAAGTTCTAGTTCTATGTCGTCAATATATCTCATAACAATATCAGCTCTAGTATATCAATCTAGTAAACCCCAATTATCATAAAAGCATAATAAGATATAGGAAGTTTTACTTTATTTATAAAGTCCATATCTCTTTTAAGTAATATATCTTCAGTAGTGAAGTTTAATTGTTCTGCTTGTGAGCTTTTTAATAATTTAGAATTAATCATTTCCATTTGATTTTCTATTATTTTAGATTCTTGTTTAAATTCTTCTTCAGTAAATAATTCATCAATATATGCTTTTCTAATTCTCTCTTTTTTATTATTTAATTTCTTTAATTCTTTTTCTAATTGTTCTTTAGGATTATCTACTTTTGATTTTAAAACCGGCAAAAAGAATTCATTAACGACATTATCGTATTCTAATATATCATAAAGTAAAGTTTTAATTTTTTCTTCGTTTTTCATAAATATCAAATTCTTTTATCAAAAAAGAGGAGACAAAAGTACTTACAAGTAATACCATATTATCTTTTTTTACAATAATTCTATGTGGTTCTTCTATACTGATATTGGTATTATTAATTTTAATAAGATGTCCCGGTAAAAAATTGATTTTTAAGTTTCCTGTACTAATTTTCATTTTAATTTTGTCTTTAATTTCACAGGGAAAAGATAGTTTTGTTATGACTGTTTTCATAAATATTCATCCCTCCTTTGAGCATGAAAAAAGTCCATAGCATCAAATACTATGAACTTTTCTTTATATAGAAATCGCCAAATGTGCGACTTTCAACTTCAATGGAGCGAATCACATACAAGTTACGAACTATGTTCTCTTTCTAAAAGTTATTATAAATCTAATTATATTTTTTATCAATATTAATTGTAAAAATCGTCTAAATATTCCTTAATTTTTGTCTTCTTGATATCTTCTTTATACCAATCTATTATAGAGTTTATATAATCAATGTGAAAAATATAGTTTATATCACTTTTAATTAAAATTTTATTTTTTAAACTTTCTAAAAATTCAATTTTATTTTCGATCAATGGTATTCTACTATTACTCCATGATTCAGAACGTGAGAAAAAATTAATAGTTTTAAATATTTCTATATCATTATTTAATTCTAACAAATACAATATTAATTCTTCTTTTGTTTTTTTATCTCTTTCGCATATTATATAAAAAACAGTTTTAATTTTTTCTTTATCCTTATTATTAAATTTAATATATTCTTTTAACCATTTATTTTGTATTTTTTTGATATTATCGTCAGAGTAATTGAATAAATTATGTAAATCAAAATAACCAAAATTTGAATCTAAGATTTCGTTATATATTTTTGTGATTAAAGCATTTGAATTATTATCATTCCATACATTTTTAATAATTTCATGTATATTACCATTATGATTAAATCCTTTATTTTTGAGAATTTGTCTAAAAAATATATAATTGTTTTTAACTAGTAAAAATCCCATATATCCATTATGATCAACAAAACTATTTACAATTTTCAAGTATAATTGTTCTAATATATCCTTATTATTAAATGCATTATATATTTTTTTTATTTCTTCAAAGTTATCTGTTAGATTGTTGGTATAACTTACTATTAGGCTAAATTCATCTAAATTAAGTATTTCTTTTGTATAATTTTCAACTATAGAAGAATCATATATCGAATAATTTACAATTGTTGATAAATTTAGTGTATATTTATCTTCCATATCCTGCTGTTCTTTTAAAAAACATTTAACGTTATTCAGGTATTTTTCATCTACTAATGAATTAAAAAAGAAGCTTAAAAAGAAATATTTTGAATTACTATTACTTTTAACTAATAAATTAATGATTTCATCTTTATTATCTATTGAGAGTAAATAATTTGGGTATGAATTGAATGGACAATCATAATTTAAATAGTATGCAAAAACTTCTCTAAATATATCAACTTTATTTTTAATAATATATTTAAATAACAGTGTAATTGAATTTTTAATTTTCCAATCATCTACTTTAACTTTATCATTCTCTACTTTTTTTAAAATTTTAAAAAAATATTTATAATCCATTGATGATGCTTTTACTAAAAGTTCGTTTAACTCGTGATTTTCTTTATCATAATCATACTTTTCAAAAATTCTTAATGTGCTATATTCTTTATTTTTTTTATAATTGTTTATTGATTCTGTAACAGAAATATCTCTTTGTTTACACATCTTTTCAATAAAATCTAACACCTTACATTGAGAAATATTAGGTTTTTTCCATTTGCAGAATAGTTCCTTTTCTAATATTTGAAAATCATTTTTTATGATATCAACTTGTTCATCTTTATGAGGCCATATAGAATAATCCATTAATAAGCTTATATAATTATGGTCATCTATGTATATTTTTATAAATACATCAAATAAGAATTTTCTAAACTGAAATAAATTTTTACAAGGTTGTAAAGTGATTGTTATAAGATTTAATGTCCTAAAATTTTTACCTTGTTCACTTATATGAAATTCTGTTTCTAAACAATATTTTAATGATTTTATTAATATTAGTTTTAATATACTATTATATTTATTCTTTTCGTTATATATATCAAACAATATTGAAATAATACTTGTTTCAAGTTTGAAATTTTGATTTTTATCTTTCATCAACCAAGAATCTTTTATACTTTTGCATATTTCATTATATAAATCGGGTCTTTTCATTAAATATGAAATTAGTAACTTAAATGCTATTTCGGAATAATCAGAATTCTTGATGTCTGCTAATATCTCAAGTATTTCGTCATTAATATAAACATTATCATTATAGTGTATTTCTTGTGGAATACTTGCTTGTTTCTCTGATTTTATTTTACTATCTATAATAGTTAATGTTTTTGGAATATTTATGTTGTGAAATAGCTTAAAAAACAAATCATCATTTTTATAATCATCTTTTTCCCAAACAGTATTTATTTCACTTGTTACATACTCTAATTCATCAAAGCTGTAAAACAAATCATTTATCATATTAATAGCATTTATAAATTTTCTTATAAAGTTTGGATATATTTGTATTAACAAATCAGAAATTTTTATTTCTTTCATTTCTATTAAATATTTATATATTATATAATTTGCAAAATTTTGATCACTAATTTTTATTGCTTCATTATTATAAAATTCTATTAATTCTAAATATCTTAAATTTTTAAATTCTTCAATGTCATATATTTCAATGTTTTTTAATGTATCTTTTATTTCTTGATTTTCAATACTGAAAGGAGAAAAAAGAGAAATATAAAATAATATTTTTATTTGAAAAGTTGAAAGTTTATTTTCTTCTATAATTCTATCATAGTAACTTTTAAATACATCTAATATATTGTTTAAATATTTTATTTTCCCGTCTAATATTGATTGTGAAGCCATTACAGCAATTCTAGGATTACCATTTGAAATTTTTAATATTTGTTGTTGTACTTTTTTGTTTTTAATATTAAAAGATTTTTCAAGTATTTTTATAATATCGCTATCTTCCATTTTATTCAATGTATAAACTTTTGGAATTATATTATTATTATTTAATTTACTTAAAATTTCATTCAAAAGGTAGTCTCTTATTGTAGCTACAACTTTTATGTTTTTATTTTTATTAGTAATTATGCAATCAATAAAACTTTTAAGTTGATGTAAATTATTAATATCATCTATAAATATTAAATAATTTTTATTATTCTCTAATGCTGTTTTGATATCATCATATATATCTTTCCCGTTTGGTCTAATACATAAGCAGCATAAGTCTTCTTTATTTTCCAAATACTTACATATTTCAATTGCAATTTTAGTTTTACCTATTCCAGCTTTACCTGTAAGTAATAATAGTGTTTCGGTATCATTAATGTTATTAATAATCTCTTTTTTTTCTTTTCTTTCAATATATTCTAAAGATAATGGAGAATTAACAGAAAATTTGTCATATCTTTTTATAAAATCTTCTATATCACTTATTTGATTAGTATCAATAGGTATTTGTAAATGATCATTTGCTATACTTTGATAATTTTCACAAATATCGTGAGCCATTGAATCTATATCAATCAGTTCTATATTTATATCATTATATAACGTTTTTAATCTATTATAATCTCCAGGCTTTATGTTCGTATTTGTATGAAAGCAAATAATTTCTTTAATCTTATCTGATGATATTCCTGTTTTATTTTTAGAATAAGCTTCTTTAATATCCTTTTCTAATTTAGATATAGATTGTTTTTCTACAGTTCCATACATAAGTAAAGAATATGTGCCATCTTCATTAATATTATATGAATCTGGGATTCCCTTAGTTGTTTTATTTGTTCCTTCTTTGCTACCTATATCGTGTATATTTTTATAATTTTTTTTCTTTATAATGTAATCGGCACAAAATCTTTGATATTCTCCAGGACCTAGTCCTAAAATACTTTGCTGTATTTTTAAAAATTTAGACATATTTAACCTCCTTTCTTTTCTTTTTAATGTATCTTTTTAAAAAATATTACTTAATAACATCCAATTATCATTTTCCATATCTTCTGTATATTCTGTATTACATAAATATAATGAATCATTCTTATCGTAATCTCTAACAAATCCCCAATTTACATTATACTTTTTAGCATATTCTTTTAATG
>CAMMVQ010000022.1 GCA_946500425.1 uncultured Mollicutes bacterium
GTAAATATTCAGTAATAGCATATTTAACAGTTTCTAAATCCTCTTTATCTTTATTCTTTAATAAATCACAAATACATCTTTCAGCATTATAACACGTAATAATTTGTCCCTGAGGGCTTTTAATTTCTATTTTTCCTAATTCAAAAATTTCTTTTTTTACAAAGTGTAATTTTACATTGCCCTCATGATTTAATTTTCCATTATATCCTCGGCAGACTGTAATATGATAAATACTTGGAACTGTTTCACATAAACCTAAAAAATATAGTGCTGTATCATATGAAAAAATAGCATTTATTCCATAAATTAAATTAAAATATTCATCTCCCCATGTATTTGGCAAAACATATAATCCATTTTTTACTCTTTCAATTTTTCCGGATTTAACTAGTCTTGTTAAAAATATTCTGTTAATACCATGTTTAGAAACTTCTTTTGACGTAATTAGTCCATTATTCGCTTTAATTAAATTTAACATTTGTTCTTCTTTACTCATAATTTCATGTTCCTTTCAACATACATTATATCATATTTGTTAGTTGAATGTAACATAAAGGTAATATATTTTAAATATTAAAAAATGTTTACATATTTTTATGCAAACATTCTCTTATTTTTAAGGCCTTTTAAAGCATTTTTGTTTTTTTCGTAAACAATTTTAATATTTTTGATTTTTTAATTGTCTATAAAACATCTTTATTTCCTTGTTTTATAAGACTTTACGCGTTGCGACCATGACAATTCTTATACTTTTTGTCCGAACCACATGAAGTTAATTTTCTTATATTATCAATACTATCAATATTTATAATATTATTGATATTTCTAAGTTTTTAGGACTAGGTAATTCCTATATTATCTGTATTATTAGTATCATTTTTATTATAAATATTTCTCTACTGTGGACAAATTGAGGACATTGTCCACATCCGTTCACGAATAAAATTATATCATATTTATTTATATTTTAAAATCTACAATTCAAAACTTTTTCATAATCTTTCCTACTATTCTTAATATATCATTATCATAGATTTTATTAAAATCAGTAAAATCAAATCTTGTGATTCTTCTATAATATAAATAGTCTTCCTTGTGATTTTCATAAGCAAATTTACTAATATCACGTACTATTTTTGAAAATAAGCAATTTACTGATTTTACAAGTTTTATAAATGCCCCTGCTGTAATCTCTATTGATTCGTTTTCTACCATAAATGTGTAATCAAATAAAGATAGCGATCCACTTCCAGACGATTTATGCTTTACCCCGTGCATTTTATGTTCATATTTATTTCTTATTTTTCTTATTTTATCTAGAAAATCATAGTTTTCTGATAATATTCGGTCATAATCATCTTTTAAATATAAAATACTATCTTGATATTCAAGAAGTCCATCTCTATCTTTAAATTCTAATTTTTTTGTTTTTTTGTTAAATGAATATGGTATGATTCTAGGAACATCTTGAATTATATCTAATATATCTTTTTCTCCACCTTCAAAATCATCTATAACATCTATTCCACATAACTTAACTAATTTTTGATTTAAATTATACAATGTTTCAAGATAACCAAATAATGCATTTGCTATTTCTATTGTCATAAAATACCCCTAAATGATTATAACATTTTATAATTGTTTAGGCAATTGTGCTAAAGATATTTGCTTATAATTTTGGTATCTATTTCTTTTTCAAAAGATTCACTCACTTTTTTCAAATTATCTTCTGCACTGATTATATAGTAATTTTCAGTAGTTTCAATTCTTTTATGTCCTAATACTTCTGCAATATCTTTTATATTACAGCCATTTCTTAAACTAATAGTAGCAAAGCTTCCTCTTAAATCATAAAACCTACAATTAATTCCTAACTCGTGATGAATAATTTTAAATGGATATTTTATAATATCTGTTCCTGAATATGTTCCATCTTTTCTAGTAAATACCATTTCAATATAATTTCTTTTAACATTACTTTGAATTATCTTATATTCTACTAACTTACCATACTTATTTCTCATTTCTTCGATAATATATCGTTTATACTTTTTTCCATATTCTTTCCTATATTTATTTTGTAACTTTTTATAATCACATAACATTGAATGCAAGGTATCACAAATATAAACTTCTCTGCAACTGCCCGCTGTTTTTGTTGTACCCAAATACCATCTTCCTTTATTTTCTTTATCCTTTGCATATACAGTTTTATTTATTTTGATTATTCTATTGTCTAAATCAATATCGTCCCAAGTTAAAGCAAATACTTCTCCTGTTCTCATACCTGTATAACAAGCAGTAAGGAATGCACATATAAATACTTTATTATTCTTAAATCTATTTAAAATAATCTCTATCTCTTCATTAGTATAAATATGCCTTATATTGTTTTTTTTACTTCAAACGATAATACTCTAGGTATTTGCAAATCTCCTGCAGGATTATTTTTTATAAATCCGAAATAATATGTTGCATCTATTAATGAACTTTTGATAACCTTTTGATAATTTCTCAACGCTTCCTTTGTGGTTGATGTTTGATATAATTTTAATAACGCCTGATTAAGAATAAAAGGCGTTAATTTGGATAATTTATAATAACCCAATTCTGTCTTTATTTTATCAAACGATTCTTTATATCTTTTGGCTGTTGAATACTTATAATTTATTTCAAAATATTCTTTCATCCAGTAATCTAAATAATCAGAATATAACATATTACATTCTGAGGTACTCTCACCATTAATAAATTCATCATATGCTTTTTGTCCTGCAACAAAAGCTTCATTTTTTGTTTTAAAACCAGATTTAGTTATTTGTTTTCTTTTTCCGTTTACTTTTCCTGCCTCAAAACAATACTGATATACTTTTCCTCTTTTTCTTATATTAATCATTTTTATCACTTATCCTTTCTTTTGATTATTATTTTATAAGAAAAAAGTAGCAAATATTATTTGCCACTTTAATTAATTAGTACATCTATATCTTTTTTTATTTCATTTAATTTGTTATTGCATAATTCTGTATAATCTATTGCTTTTAGTTGTATTTGCTCTAACATAGCATTTAATAATATGAAAAAAGCAGTTAATGCATCTTCACCATATTTTGATAATGCATAATTATTATTTATTGAATGATTCATGCCTAAATATGATACTTCATTTTCAACATTCACTTTTGTTAAAATAATGCCTTTTTTATGAACATAAATAAAACTTGGTAATAATTCATAATTATATTCTAATTTTTGTATATATTCAGTTAGTGTTTCTTCACTAACTGAATCATAAGCAAATATTATATTCAAGTATTCATTTGTTCTATTCTCATTATATTTGAAAGTATCCTTATTTAAATCTAAATGCCTAATTGGAGTTATATCTAAACAATTTGCCTCTTTTCTTTTAAGTTCTCTTACAGATTTTATGTTTTCTATAGCATCTTCAAAAGATTTTTCATCTAACATAGTCTTTACTTCAATACTTCCATATACTGATTCACATGGAAATAAATACGCTGATGAATCTTTCTTAAAAAAGTTAGAAAAAACGTTGTCGTATATCACAACATCAATCTGTTTGCTTATTTTATCATCACTACTAAAAATTTGACCTGCTTTCATTCCATAACATTCTGGAATACAATCTCTAATTACATTAATTAAGTCTTCTTCTCTGCAGCTTCCCTTTAGTCCATTGTGTTGATATAATCTACTAGATTCAAGTTTAGCATTTAATATCTGTGAATTAACTTTTAATACATCCATCATTTTCATTTCAATTATCTCCTTTGATTATATAAAAAAGATGTCAACAAATTTATTTTTGCTGACATCCTTTATTTTCAATGCTTTTTGTCCACATCTTTATTAATTTGGTGACAAACAATAAATTTGCTACCTTTTTCTAATTCTAACTTTTCCTTTATTTATGCGTTCTTCCCACAACAATTCTTATATTTCTTTCCCGAACCACATGGACAAGGTTCGTTTCTTCCAATTTTTTTTGATGTTTTTGGTTTACTTTTTGAAACTTTATCTGCTCCAGAGTTAGCACTTCCCTTAACTTGCTTCATTTCTAAATTTTGTCTTATTTCCGCTTTAAGTAAATATAAAGTTATATCCTTATTTATTCTATCTAGCATGTTATCAAAAAGTTCGAAACCTTCTCTTATGTATGCTTGAAGTGGATCTTCATGAGCATAACCTCTTAAAGATACTCCCTCTCTTAAGTGGTCCATGGTGTTAATGTGTTCCATCCAGTGATTATCTATAACCCTAAGACTTATTGCACGTTCAAAATCGTTTCTTATCTCTTCTGGTAATTTATTTATTTTATTTTCATATTCCGTAATAACTTTTTTTTCAATTATTTCTCTTATTTCGGTAATGTCTTTGTTTAATATTTCGGATAATTTCAAATTTGAGTTCTTAAGTAAATTTTCGTTAACATATTCTATAATTTCGTTACAGTTTGCTTCAGTTATTATACCACGCTCATCGGTGTGTCTTCCCACCATGGTAGCAATGTGTTCTTTAATGGTTGAAATAACCATTTCATGAACGTTTTCGTTATCAAGTATTTCATTTCTTCTTGCGTACATAATCTCACGATGTTTACCCATTACATCATCGTATTGAAGCAAATGCTTACGAGCGTCAAAATTATTACCCTCAACTCTTTTTTGCGCGGTTTCTACCGACCTAGTTATTGTTTTACTTCGCATGTTTCTTTCACTATCAAGACCAGCCATTTCTAATATTGACTTAAATCTATCAGTCCCAAACCTAACCATTAAATCATCTTCAAACGATACGAAAAATTGACTATATCCGGGGTCTCCTTGCCTTCCAGAACGCCCTCTTAACTGATTATCTATACGTCTTGACTCATGTCTTTCAGTTCCTATAACACATAGACCACCAAGCTCTTTAACCCCGTCACCAAGCTTAATGTCAGTTCCACGTCCTGCCATGTTGGTAGCAATGGTAATTGCTCCTTTTTCCCCTGCCTTAGCAATTATTTCTGCTTCTCTTGCATGATTTTTAGCATTTAATATCTCGTGTTTTAGGTGAGCTTTTTTAAGTAAACTACTGATTATTTCACTGGTTTCAATCGCAATTGTTCCTACTAACACTGGCTGGCCAGTTTCGTGCCTTTTCTTTATTTCGGCAATTATAGCCTTATACTTTTCTTCTTTAGTTGAATATATTAGGTCTGCTGCATCTACCCTTATTACTGGTAAATTAGTTGGAATTTCTATAACGTACATGTTATATATATTCCTAAATTCTTCTTCTTCAGTTTTAGCCGTACCAGTCATACCAGACAATTTTTCATACATTCTAAAATAGTTCTGAAACGTTATCGTGGCAAGTGTTTTGGTCTCCTCTTGTACTTCTACGTTTTCCTTTGCCTCTATTGCCTGATGAAGGCCATCACTAAACGCCCTTCCTGGCATAAGCCTACCAGTAAATTGATCAACTATTATTATTTTTCCTTCTTGAACAACGTAATCAACGTCATTTTTCATCGTATAATTAGCCTTTAGTGCCTGATTAACGTGATGAACTAAAGCAGTATGATCAATGTCATACATGTTAGATATTCTAAAATAACGCTCTCCTTTTTCTGTTCCTTGGTCAGTTAAAGTTATGTCTTTAGTCTTTTCGTCTATTGTATAATCTTCGTTTTCTTTCAAGGTTTTTACAAACCTGTCAGCATCCTTATATAGGTTTGCTGACTTCATAACCCCACCTGATATTATAAGAGGAGTTCTTGCCTCATCAATTAAAACTGAGTCTACTTCATCTATTATTGCAAAATTAAGCGGTCTTTGAACGCGGTCTTCAGCACGAACCACCATGTTATCTCTTAAGTAATCAAAGCCTAACTCGTTATTAGTAGAATATAAAATATCACAATTATATGCTTCCTTCTTTTCTTTCGGACTCATTTCCCTTAAATTTACCGATACTGTCAACCCAAGAAACTCAAATATTTGTCCCATCCATTTAGCATCACGAGCCGCTAAATATTCGTTTACCGTTACGACGTGAACACCTTTTCCGCTTAGGGCATTTAAATACGCTGGCATAACACAAGTTAATGTTTTACCTTCACCAGTTTTCATTTCCGCGATGTTACCAAAGTGAATTGCTAATGCTCCTAAAACTTGAACATAGAATGGTTTTTCACCAATTACACGATAAGCAGCCTCACGTACGGTTGCAAAAGCATCAGGGATTAAATCATCCAAAGATTCACCATTTTCTAATCTTTTCTTCAACTTTGCAGTCATCGATTGCAACTGTTTATCAGTCATTTTCTTATATTTATCATCAAGCGCAAAAACATCATTAGCTATAAGCTTAAAACGTTCTAATTCCTTGTATTCATGATCAAATATTTTTCTAAATATATTAAGCACTATGTATCATCTCCTTAAAGATAATTGTAACAAAAAAAAGAAAATAATTAAAGATATCTTTAATTATTTTCTAATAAAGTTTATGTTAATTAGTTTCTATAATACCATAATTTCCATCTTTTCTAACGTATAAAACACAAACACTATTTGTATCCACGTTTTTAAAGACAAAAAATGAGTGACCTAACATATTCATTTGCAAAATAGCTTCTTCTTCATCCATTGGTTTCATATCAATTTTCTTACGCTTAATGACTTTGGACTCATCAGCATCAAAATTATCTTCCAAATCCATTTCAAAATTTTGTATTACGTTCTTCTTAATCTTAGAATTAATTTTTGTTTTGTTTTTTCTAATTTGTCTTTCTAGTTTATCAACCGTAAGATCAATTGCTGCGTATAAATCATCATGGGATTCCTCACTTCTTAAAGTGTAATGCATCGCTGGTACCGTTATTTCAATTTTTTGTTCTTTTCCGCGAACCTTGATTACCACGTTTGCATTAATACTATCCGGGTTTTCAAAATACTTATCAAGCTTCCCTATCTTATCTTCAATATAAGATTTAATTGCTGGTGTTACTTCTATCTTTTCACCGCGAATATTGTATTTCATAATATCATCCTCCCAATTTAAGTATATCATAATAAAAAAATAAATGCTACTATGAAACAGTAGCATTTGATACTTCTTTTACGTTAATGGCTTGTAGGCCTTTCTCGGTTTCTATTAGTTCGTATTCAACTATCTGTCCTTCAGAAAGGCTTTTGTATCCGTCTTGTTTAATTGCAGAATAATGAACGAAAATATCTTCTCCATTCTTGCCTTCGATAAAGCCATAACCTTTTTCGTTGTTAAACCACTTTATCTTACCCAATTTAACCATTTCTAACACCTCACTTCCCTTATTGCTTACACTTCTAATATAACTCGGTAAGCATTTATTTTCAACAAATTTTACCCGCCAAATTACGACATCTTTCTCCTGTTGGTGAGTGTTTACATCATACATCCATATTAAAAAATAAACACGTTTTTACCCTAAAACGTCATTTTTTGTCCTTAAAGTGCATTTTTTAATTTTTTATACCACTTTTTATGATTTTTAAATTTCGAAAAATACTTTTAAATATAATTTTTTACCAAAAAATTTTTTTTCATGTAGAATGAGTCTCAAGAAATACGAGGTAAAAATGAAAAAGCAGTTTTTAAAAATCATAAAAAATTCTATAAAAAAACAATATCCTTCTTATAGTAATGAAAAAATAGAAGAGATAATGTACGGAGTTGAAAGTATTTATCTTACGATAACAAAATGTATAATAATATTTTCGGTCGCTATTATGCTGGGAATTTTTAAGGAGATGATATTACTACTCTTATCATATAACGTTATACGGACATTTGCTTTTGGAATGCACGCATCAAAAAGTTGGATATGCTTAACGTTTTCATCTTTAATCTTTATAGGTGGGACATATCTTTGTAAATACGTAGTAATACCAAATTATTTAATTTACTTACTTTATTTTTTAGTTTTAATAATAATGATTGCATATTCTCCTAGTGACACGGTTAAAAGGCCGTTAATAAAGAAAAGTAAAAGAATTAAATTCAAAGTATTATCAATTTTAACAACAATAATTTATTTTGTTATAACACTATTCATAAAGAGCAACCTTATAATTAATTGCTTAATAATTGGATTATTAATCGAATGTATATTGATATTACCAATAACTTATAGGACCTTTAAAATGCCCTATAAAAATTATGTGAATTACGGTTTAAGTGCTTAGTATCTAAGTAGTTAAATAAATTTTGTAAAGGAGGAAGTAGTACATGAAATCTTTAATAATTTCAATGGTATCAGCATTAGGAGCATTAGTTGCAGCTACTGCTACTACGGGATGCGCAATTATTTTTTTTGATGAACCAGAAGCACCTAAATCATTAATTGAAAAATAAAAATCCACCCTTTTTAAGGGTGGTCTTTCTCAAAAGTCTACAAGACTTTATACTGTCTGCCACCATTTGGTGGTTTTTTAGTCTGCTTATTACCTTCGTCACTCTTACTTACCCGTGAATAGGTCTTTATATTCTTTCAAACTTCTCTTATCTTTTATTTTCTACTTTTTGATTTTGCACATAACGTTTTATTGTAGTCTTATTTAGTCCTATCATACTTACATAATATCCTTCGGTCCAGAAATGTCTATTACAATAATTATATTTTAAATTACATGTTCTTAAAATATCATTAAACTTCTATCCTATAAAACATGATACACTAACTTTAGGTGGAATCTTCACTAACATGCGCATGCGATTAGAGTGTGCATTTGCTTCTACTATATCTACACCTTTATAATCACATAATCTTCTTAAATATACTCCTATATCTCTTCATAATTTTCTATAGATTACTTTTCATATTTTGAAATATAGACTATGTGATAATGAGCTTTCTTCATCCTTTTTTATTCTCATAAAATTAATCATCCCTTGATTTTTGCTTTTGGTTTACAGACCATCTTCTATTATATCAAAGGAGGATTTATTTTTTCTTAACGCTATCGCTTTTTCAGGCCTCACCCGCATAGCAGGTGGTTTTATTATGCTCCTATCTCGGAGCATAATAAAAGAATCAAAATTAACATTTCTTGGTTCTTTTATTCCTTATTTTTATGTTCAAAGTTGTTGAATATATCTTATTTTCTTTGTCTAAGTTTTTTTCAAGGCTTAAATTATTGTTAGAATTAATTATGTCTTCTACTAAACGCAAGCCATATCCATGGCCCTTACCTTTAGTCGTGTATCCAGTTCCAATTTTTTCTATTATAATCTTACCTTTATAAGTATTTGACACGGTAAATGATACCCCAAACTTTTCTTTTACAACCGTTATTAAAATTCTTTTTTCCTTACTGCTTTTACTTGCGTCAATCGCATTATCAAATAATACCCCAAGAATACGTGTTATGTCTCTATAGGCTTTAGTACTTAAAGCATCTAATTTTGTTTTTACGCCATCACCAACATCTAATTGATACTTTATTTTTTCATCATCCATAATCGAAAGTTTATAATATAATAAACCTTTGATACCACCGACCGGAAATTTATTTAACTGGCTAGTAAGATAACTACTAGTTGTTTTCCTAGAATCTTGTATAATGGAATCTATGTATTCAATTAATTTTGGAGAATTCATTTGAGCATAGCCTCTTATTACCATAAGTTGATTTTTAAATTCATGGTTGGCTTTTCCTTGCTCGGTTATTATTCTCTCATATTTAGTTACGTGATTAACCATTTGGTCATTCATTTCTTGTAGTTGTTCTGTTTTTAATTCGTTTTTAACAAAAATATATACAATAATAGCAATTCCTATTATAAAAACTATATTTATATAATAATTAGACTTAAGTAATAATTCAAGTCCATTTTTTAATATAATAATATAAATTATTATTAAAAAGATAATCAAATAATTTAGCAACTTCTTATTTTTAGTAAATAATTCTATCATTAATTTAATAAATTTATTAATTATTGACAAATTTATAATAAAAATAGAAATTGAAGAAGTAAATATACTAATTAATAATGTGAAAATAACATTGTTTGCCGAATCATTTATATCAAAACCAAAAATTAGCATAAATAATGTTGTTATAATTTCGGCTATAGCAAAAATAACTTGTACATTAAAAGCGTACAAAATAACTTTTTTATCTTTTATTTTGAACACGAAATATAATATTAGGGTAATATATATAATAAATAATATAAATCTTAGATAATTAGGAATAAACAAAAGAGAAAATACACAATATATCCACATTATAAAAATTAAAAATAATTTGTCAATTTTACTAAAACTAGAAATTTGTTTGAAAATTATAATACTTATAGCTATACTTTGTAAAATACCGCAAAAAATTTCAGTTAACACACTTTCTACACTCATAATAATTCCCTCAATCCCTTTTTATAATTTCTTGATAAATAATCGATTGTCACATCGTTATCGAAATATATTATACCATTCTTAAAATCTACCGTCTTTATTTTAGATACGTTAACATAACAAGCACGATGAGTCTGATAAAATCTATTGTCTAGTTTATCAGCTAACTTAGTTAAACTTTCCCTTACTAAATACTCACCATCAAAAGTAACTATTCTTATTTTCTCGGTTTCAACGTCTTTACATAAGTATAATATATTATCAAGTCTTAGATGATGAAGTTCTTTATTACATCTAAAGCTTATTATTTTTCTTGCGTTTACGTTGGCGATAACCATATTAACCGTATCTATTAAACGTTGTTCATAGTTATCAAACTTTGAAATAAAATCAAAAATTAATAATTTTTCTTTTAACAATTTTAACTCTAATTCATCATGTGACGTCAAAATTATTATGATACTATCCCAATCTACTCTCCTTATTTCTCTTGCAATATCAATCCCTGACTTGTTTGGCAACTCTAAATCTAAAATATATACTTTAATATCAGACGGAGTATAAATTAAATTTTTAAGTTTTATATTGTAACGTTCAAAAGAATGTACTACATAATTAAAATCAAGAGGCATAGCTATTCTTGAGATAATGTTTTCGTTTAATGTTCTAACATGTTTATTATCTTCACATATTATAAAAGTTATCATCTAGCTCACCTGAGTTTAATTATATCATAAAAATAAAAAAAGAATTCATATGAATTCTTTTTTAAGATAAATTTTCAAGAATTATACCGGTTCCCATCGCAACACAAGTTAATGGACTTTCCGCTATTTTTACTGGAACTTTTATCTCTTTTTCTATTAATTTATCTAAGCCATTTAATAATGCTCCGCCACCAGTTATTACGATTCCCTTATCTATTATATCCGCAGATATTTCTGGCTCTATTTTTTCTAAAACATGTTTTGCACCATGAATTATCATAAAAATGCTATCTTTAATAGCTTCTCTTACTTCCTGAGAAGTAATTGTTATAGTTTTGGGAAGACCAGTTAACAAATCTCTTCCGCGTACCTTCATGCTTTTTGGTTTTGCCTCGTCAAGTACGGTTCCTATTTTTATCTTTACTTGTTCTGCGGTTACCTCTCCAATTAGAAGTTTATACTTGTTTTTTACGTATTTTATTATGTCTATATCAAGCGTGTTTCCCGCAACTCTAATTGACTCGCTATAGACGATACCATTTAATGACAAAACCGCAATATCAGTTGTTCCACCGCCGATATCAATAACCATGTTACCACTTGGCATGCCGATTTCAAGTCCGGCGCCAACGGCCGCAACTTTTGGTTCCTCCTCAACGTACACTCTTTTGGCACCCGTTCTTTCCGCAACTTCTCTAATTGCGTTTTTTTCAACCTGGGTAATGTTTGAAGGACAGCAAATTAAAATTCTTGGTTTTCTAAAAAAGGATTTACATTTTATCTTTTTTATAAAATAATCAAGCATTAATTCAGTTTTATCAAAATCGGCGATAACCCCATCTTTTAGTGGCTTTACCGCGATAACGCTTCCGGGAGTTCTGCCTAGCATTTCATGGGCTTGTTGACCTATCGCCAACACCTTTCCAGAATCTTTATCAATGGCAATAACACTTGGTTCTGAAAGAACAATTCCTTGTCCCTTGACATATATAAGTATGTTTGCAGTTCCTAAATCAATACCAATATCTTTATTTCTCATCTTAATCCTTAATGTACTTTAACTTCGTCGCAAGGCCGCCACGAACGTGTTTAACCTTAAAATTATATGATAAAATTGATGAAACCTTATCATATAATTTAGAGTCTAACGCGTATAATCTTTTATGTAAATCATCATGAACGGTACTTTTACTAACGTTAAAATACTTTGATGTTTCTCTTATTGTCGTTTTTGTATCAATTATATAATTAGCTTCGTTTATCACTCTTTGCTTTATATTATCAAGCAAAATGATACCTCCTTTATAAATTATATAATAAATACTTCTTAATTATTAATTATCAGTTAATTCTTCTACTGATTTATCATAATATTGTTCAGGATTAATTACGCTTCCATTCTTATACATTTCAAAGTGCAAACCTTGTTTAACATCACTATTTAAAGCACAAGTACCGCTTTTCCCAATTATTTGTCCTTGTGTTATCGTATCACCTTTTTTAACTAAAACTTCTCCTAAAGACTGATATACCGTAATTAGTTCACTAGCATTTTTTATTTCTATGGTTTTTCCTAATAAAGCATCATCAGTTACGTTAGTTACGGTTCCAGAAATGGAAGCTACAACGTCAAATTGATCATCAGATTTATAATCTACTCCAGAGTTTTGCATGTAAATTCCCTCATGGTAGATTATTGAATTTTGCTGCTGTTCTTCACTGGCATCCTTATCATAAAAGTTTTTATTTACGGTTATACTTTCTGCGTTATATGGTCTTTGTATTTTTTCTTGCTGGTTCACAACCGGATAATAATTATCAAAAATATAGTCATTTACATAAGTAAAATCATCGGTTACGCTACTTACACTTGAAGTTTTATTACTCGTTAAAACTGATACGCTAACCATACAAATAATTAGAAATGCACCTAATATTGACACTTTTACAAATGGTTTTAATTTTCTTTTTTTCATTTTATTCACCTCTCATTTTAAGTTTTTACCAAATGAGAGAAAATATACATTAATTTATTTTTTTTACGTCACAATTTTGATAATAATGTTTTATTATATCCTGATAACCGTATCCTTCTTTTGCCATTCCGTTGGCGCCATATTGACTCATTCCAACTCCGTGACCATAACCATTCACGTGAAAAATAACTTTATCATACTTTACTTCTATTTCAAAACTAGTTGATTTTAATCCAAATGCATTTCTAACAAAAGAAGAGTCAAACTCTTTTTCATTTATAACTAAAGTTTTTACTCTACCCGTACTCGTTTTATTAACTTTAGAAATATTTATTTCCGAATTCACGTCTAATCCTAAGTTAAATAAAAATTCATTTTTACTCACTTCAGTAGTAGAAGAAAAAACTGGCGATTCAGTTTTGTCCCAACTTGAATCAACACTAACTAAATAAGGTAAATTATTGGTAAAAACATCACCGCTATTTTCAGTATAACCATTACTGGTAGAAAAAAACATGGCATCAATTAAATTATTATTATAAAGCACAACCTCTCCTGATGTTTCTTCTACTGCTTTTTTAACTTTTGAAAAATTTTTTTCGTAGTTATCCTTCCATTTTTCCTTCATTTGGTTAGTATCAATGTATACCTGGTTAACCGTTCCGTCTTCAACGTCATAATCTTTTTTATTATTTTGCGCTTTTTTTAGTGCGTATGTTCTTGAAGCAACGGCTTGCGCTTTTAATGCTTCTATGTTAAAAGAAGCAGGCATTTCACCTGCTACAACACCAGTTACATATTCTTCTAATGGTACGTTTATAATTTCTCCACTACTTGTTTTTTTTACCCTTATTACTTTATTAGTATATATTCCATACTTAATTTTATTTATTATTTCTTGAGAATTAGTTAATCCGATTATCAATAATGGAATTAATATAATAATTAAAGTTAGTAATAGAATACGTTTCATTTTTTCAACTCCTTAAAGAAGGCTTACGGTATTATATATATCCATAAAAAAGTTAACTAACAGGTATGATAAACATAAAGATATTATCAAATATAAACAATGTATTTGCATAATACTGTTTTTTTTAAAAGCTTTATCTAAGTTAGTTGCTGTCATTACCCAAATGCAAAAAGGAATTAATATGCAATATAACACAAGTTTAATACTCATTAGTTTCCTCGTATTTTTCAACCTGCTTTATTCTTATTTTATACCTTGGAGTTGTATTAAATGTCGAATTAATGAAAATTTCAATCATATTTTTAATTTCTAATGCGCTGTGGGTAGTTGCGCTAAACGCAAGGATATTAGCATCATTATGCTCCTTAGCAGATTTGGCCTCATCTTCATTATCTATTTTTGCACAACGAATTCCCTTTACTTTATTGCAGGCAATTGAAACACCAATTCCAGTACCACACATTACGATTCCTAAATCCACCTCTTTATTAACTACGGCTTGAGAAAGTAAAAAAGCATATTTAGGATAATCAACCATATCGTTAGAATAACAACCATAATCAATTATTTCATAGTCGTCCAGTAATTCTTTTAACTTTTCTTTCGTTTCGTAAGCGCGATGATCATTTGCAATTCCTATTTTCATTTTATCCTCCAAAAATTACTCTATTTTTTTCTTATCAATTTTAATAATTAATTGATACATATCCTCAAAATCAAACTCTTCTAACTCAATTTTATCTCCACTCTTTTTTAACTCTTCTACTAAAGTTTTAAAGCTATCAACAATTTTTTTCACTTCTTCCGTTGATAATGATATTGTCTTTGCTTCAGGTTCTTCTTCCATTATATCTAGTGTATCAGGCTCGGTATAAGAATCATCAATCCCTAACTCTAATAATTCGTTATCACCTTCTGATAAATCTTGCTTAGGTTTTTCTTCTTTTTTATCAATACTTTCATTAATGATATCATAATCTTTTTCGGGGTTAAGTACGTCATTTTGTTCTTCTAACTCTACATCTTTTTCTAATTTAACTTCTTTCGGTGTTTCTATCACACCATCTTCTTTTTTTTCACCGATAACACTATCTTCTGGTTTTTCATCAGTAATTGGAGTGACAACTGGCAATGGTGGTAATTTTTCCATGGATGAAGTAACATCTTCATTACCCAAAACAGAAAAATTATTAGCTAATCCATTTTGTAATGGTTGAGAGTAAGACTGATTATTTAAATTAGAAAAATTATTTTCATTTACCCCAAATCCTGAATTTTGGTTAATATTTTGATTTATTAAAAAATTGAAATCGTTAGGATTATATTGATTTTGGGTGGCCTGGCTAGCATCATAATTACTAAAATTTTGAGGTTGCGTCGGTTGAAATTGAAATGATGTTGATGACTGGTTCATAAAATTATTATATTGAGAACTCTGGCTTGGTTGAGGCGTTAAAAAGGGTTGACTTTGAAATTGATTTGCTTGGTTAAAACCCATTTGCATGTTTTGGGCTGAATTAATTTGTGGAGATTGACCCCCGTAAAAATTAGAATTACCATTCATCGGAAAATTATTCCCACCGTTAAAACCTGGTGTTGTTCCTATAGAAATATTTCCATTTTCATATGAAGAAAGTGGGTCAGTTACAACTTGACTATTATTTTCTGGCATCATGTTCATTGGCCCTAAAGCATCCATGGTTGGAGCTTCCGACACTGGCGCTTCATTTAAATCTTTTATTCTGTCAAGACTGGGAGGAATATCTTGAGAATTTATCTGTGAACCCATAATACTTGGATTAAAGTCTTGATTAACTCCATACTGATTAAAATCACCATTATTTTGAACATCTAAATTTGAAAAACCATCTTGTATTGAACCATAATTAGTATTAAAAAAAGGTTTACGTCCGTCAAAGTTTTGATTGTTGTTCATCTTGCCATCCCCTATCATATAATAAATAATACAATAAAAAAGCCCTTATTACAATGGCTTTTTCTTAATTTCACTAAATTTTCTTGGATATTTAACACTTGTTTTGTTAATCTTTTCTATCTTTACTAAGGTTCTCATCCCAGCATCATAAGGAAGTTCAAAAATAATGGTATCTTTTATAACCCCACCTAGTGTTCCTATTGCGTTTGAAGCGTTTTTTAGCTCTTCTTTTGCATCTGCTTTCATAGGTATAAAATATCCGCCAGTTTTAACAAAGGGAATGGATAACT
The DNA here is from genome assembly GCA_946500425.1 of uncultured Mollicutes bacterium. GTDB lineage: Bacteria > Bacillota_I > Bacilli_A > RF39 > UBA660 > Aphodocola. Next base: position 16,294 of record CAMMVQ010000022.1, read on the forward strand.
CAGATAAAGTATTTAAATTTGCAACCGCTCGAGAGGTTACTACGTCAAATTTCTCCTTGTTATTTATCGCATAATCTTCAGCCCTAGCGTGTACTGCTTTTACGTCTTTTAAATCTAATTTTTCTATAACAGATTTTAAAAACGTAATTCTTTTATTTAAAGAATCTAATAATACTACTTTTAGATTAGGAAAAACTATTTTTAAAACAAGCCCTGGAAAACCTGCTCCAGTTCCAACATCAAGAAGGGTTTGATTACTTAAATTAACCGCTTTAACTAATGTTAAACTATCATAAAAATGTTTTAAATAAACCTCTTTTTCTTCTGTTATTCTGGTTAAATTAGTATGAACATTATACTCTACTAACATTTTATAATAAGTATCTAAATCTTGTAATTGTTTATCTGTTAAAATGATGTTTAAATCTTTTAAAGCATTTATAAATTCTTCTTTATTCATTATAATACCTCTTTAAATAAACCATAAGTATAGCTATGTCACTTGGATTTACGCCACTTATTCTAGTTGCTTGGTCTATTGTTCTTGGTCTTATTTTCTCTAACTTCTGTCTTGCCTCGGTAGCTAAGTTATCCACTTTAGAATAATCTATATCTTCTGGTATTTGTTTTTTTCCTAATTTAATCATTTTTTCAGCTTCTTTTTTTGCTTTAATAATATATCCTTCATATTTGTGGTTTATTTCTACTTGCTCTAATACTTCTTTTGAATATTCCTTAGAAAATCTATCTTTATAGTCCACTATTTTTACTTCGGGCCTTTTTAAATATTCCGATAAATTACATTTTTCATGTGGAAAAGTTATTGTTTTTAGTTCTTGCTCTAATTCTTCTATTTTCTTTTCTTTTTCTTCTAATTTTTTATACCTTTCTTTAGGTAATAATCCTACGTCATATGCTTTTTTACTTAATCTTAAATCGGCGTTATCACTTCTTAAAAGTAACCTAAACTCTGCTCTAGAAGTTAATAATCTATATGGTTCAATCGTACCTTTAGTTACTAAATCATCAATTAAAACCCCAATATATGCATCACTACGAGATAATACTAAAGGTTCTTTATTCTTAAGCTTTAAAACTGCATTAATACCTGCAATTATTCCCTGACCGGCCGCTTCTTCATACCCGGATGTTCCATTTATTTGACCTGCAGTAAATAAGTTTTCAACTACTTTTGTCTCTAAAGATGGTTTTAGTTGCAATGGGTCTATTGCGTCATACTCTATTGCGTAAGCGTATCTTAATATTTTAGCATGTTCAAGTCCCTTTAAAGAATGCACCATATCTTCTTGAACATCATGTGGCATGGAAGTTGAAAAACCTTGTAAGTATATATCATCATAATACAAACTTTCTGGCTCTAAGAAAAGTTGGTGCCTTTCTTTATCCTTAAATCTTACTACTTTATCTTCAATTGAAGGACAGTATCTTGGGCCAGTTCCTAATCGTTCATAAAATCCACCGTACATTGCTGATTTATTTAAATTTTCAATTATTATTTTATGAGTTTTTTCATTTGTATAAGTTAAATAGCATGGTACTTGATTTTTATAATCATAATAAGCTATATCATCAAAACTAAAAGTAAGTTCTTCATCATCACCATCTTCACGTGATAATTCACTAAAATCTATTGAAGAACGTTCTATTCTAGGAGGTGTTCCGGTTTTTAAACGAAGTAGTTTAAAGCCTAGTTTAGCTAAATTATCACTTAAAAAGTTAGATCTTTTTTCTCCATGAGGACCTTCTGGTGTTCGTTTATCCCCAACTAATATATCTGCTTTTAAATATGTTCCAGTTGTTAGTATACAAGCATCACAATATAACTTCTTACCATCTTCCGTTGTTATACCTTTTATTTTATTATTTTCAACCATTAGGTCCGAAACTATTGATTCTAAAATCTCTAAGTTCTCGGTATTCTCTAGTGTTTTTAACATTTCTTTTTTATAAGTCACCTTATCAGCTTGACTTCTTAAGCTTCTAACGGCAGGACCTTTAGATTTATTAAGCATCTTTATTTGTAACAAAGTTTTATCTGCATTACGTCCCATCTCTCCGCCTAATGCATCTATTTCTCTTACAACTATTCCCTTTGCAGAACCTCCAATAGAAGGATTACATGGCATATCTGCTATATTATTAATGTTTATTGTAACAAGAAGCGTTTTCTTATCCATTCTCGCAGATGCAAGTGCCGCTTCACATCCTGCATGGCCTCCTCCTACAACTATTATGTCATACTTCATTTTCTTCACCTTCTTTTAATACCTTTTCATATATATAATTTTCTTCCTTTTTTCGTCCTGGTTCTCCAACTGAAATGGAAACTTCTCTTATTTTTTTACATCCCATCACATCATAAAAACTATAATTGCATGACTCATCAGTCAAAATTTGCATGTTTTTCATATTATCTGTTTTCGCTAAAGAAAATATTTTATTTAATAAAGCTTTACCATAACCCTTTCCTCTATAATCCTTATCAACTATTAAAATACTTAATTCACCGTCAAAGTAATTATTCAAATCACTTGGAATACTATCATACGCTTTATTATAATCATATATTGCTTGCTTATTTTTTACCAAAGGACTATTAATAAGAATTTCCATTAACAATTCATAAAATTTCTTTCTTATAAAATGTTTTTTTGAACTCCATTTAGAATATCCTGCAAAACCTACTATATTATTATTTTCTTTTTTTAGAACTAGTTTTTCCGTCTCACTAAGAATTCCGAACAAATAAATATAAGCACATGTTTTACCTTTTGCACCAGATGCTTTTTTACCTAAATCCCATTCATTATATAATAGTTCAGCCATCCTTTTTAGTTTAAAAACAAGCATAGTACACCCTCTTTTCTGTTTGGTATTATACAATATAATAAAAAAAACAGCAATTAAACTTGCCCTTTTTTAAAATACTTTTTTATTTATATCTTTTTTATTTTCTTCTAAAAATTGTTCTAAAACCGGATCATCGAAATCATATACGGTAAATCCTTTGGTTAACTCATATAACTTTAAAAAATCTGTAACAGATATTTGTTCTTTTTTATTTTCATATTTTTTTTCATCAAACATTTTAACAACACCCTATTTCATAATTACTTTCCTAAACAAAATCTACTAAACAAATTATCAATTAATTCTTCTGTATAGTTAGCCCCTATTATATCTCCTAATTTCTCCCAAACTAATTTTAAATCTATTTCTATCATGTCTATTTCTCTTTCTTCATTTACTCCACGTTCTACTTCTTCTAAAGATTCTATCGCTGATTTAAGTAAAGATATTTGTCTTACATTAGTAAAGAAAGTTAAATTTTTATTTAAAAAAGCACCTACGTTAAATAATTCTTTTATTTTATCTTTAACCAAATCTATTCCTTGGTTTGTTTTAGCACTTATTCTTATAACATCTTCATTATATTTGTTATTATTTTCTAAGTCATCTTTGTTCATTATTACGATTCTTTTTTTATCCGTTGTCTTATCAAGTAAGAACTTATCTTCTTCTGTTAATTCTTCTGAAGAATCTAAAACAAGTAAGATTAACTCCGCTTCATCTATTAAGCTTAAACTTTTTTCTATTCCTATTTTTTCTACAACATCACTTGATTTTCTAACTCCTGCTGTATCTATTAAATTAAGCTTTACTCCCCCTACTATTATACTTCCTTCAACAATATCACGAGTTGTTCCCTTAACGTCTGATACAATTGCTTTATTCTCTTCTAGTAAAGCATTTAAAAGACTTGATTTACCTACGTTTGGTTTACCTAATATAACAGTTTTAATGCCATCTTTTAATATTTTTCCATCTTCTGATAATTTTAGAATTTTAGTTAACGATTCTTTCATTTCTTTAACTTCAGTTTTTATTCTATCTATTGTTACTACTTCAATATCTTCATATTCAGGATAATCAATGTTTACTTCTATGTTTGAAATTAAAGCTACTATCTTTTCTCTTAAATCAGTAATAAGTTTTGATACTTTACCGGATAGTTCATTAACAGCCATCTTTCTTGTAAGTTCAGTTTCTGAATTAATTAGATTCATTACTCCTTCTGCCTCAGTTAAATCTATTCTTCCATTTAAAAATGCTCTTTTAGTAAATTCTCCTGGTTCTGCTAACCTACACCCAGAAAGAAGAAGTATTTCCATTATTTTATTTACTACCGCAACTGATCCGTGAGTATTTATCTCTATAACATCTTCTTTGGTATAAGTTTTAGGTGATCTCATTACGCTAACTAGTACTTCATCAATTATTTCATCTTTATAAACAATGTGACCATAATTTATGGTATGTGACCCTACTTTACTTAAATCTTTTCCTTTAAATATACCATTTACTATTTTTATAGCATCATCACCAGATACCCTAATAATAGATATTGCTCCCTCTCCTAGAGCCGTTGATATTGCAACTATCGTATCATTCATAATTATGGTCACGTATAATCTAATTATGTGATTTTTTATTAATCACTATATTAGATCCCTTTC
>CAMMVQ010000023.1 GCA_946500425.1 uncultured Mollicutes bacterium
TTTCAACGGGGATAAGAAAAGGATGGGAAAAAGCGGTAGAGGAAGGAAGAGAAAAAGGAATAAAACAAGGAATAAAAGAAGGTAAAAAAGAGGGAATGAGAGAAGGAATAAAGCAAACGGCGGTAAATATGTTACGAAAAGGCATTGATATTAAAGTTATTGCGGAAGTTACTGGCTTATCTTTAAAGGAACTGGAAATGTTAAAAAAGGATGACTAATTTTACCTTTTAACTAAAAAATAATAAATTTCAACACGTTAAGTCAAAAATTAGCGTGTTTTTTAATAAAATTTTATAAGAAGAAAAAAGTTTTAAAAACTTTAAATTTCCTCTTGAAATAAGGGAATTCTTCTGATATAATGGTTACTGCGTGTAGATGCATTGATGTGCGAGGTTGCTGATACGCCCGGTTAAGTTGCTTTTGTATTCAAAGGGAAATCAGGTAATTCGTTACGGAGCTAGTCTATACCAGATATAGGCGAAGGGAGGATACTTAGGTATGTCAAACAAAATTAGAATCAAATTAAAGGCGTATGATCATCGCTCGTTAGATTTAGCTGCTTCAAAAATAGTTGAAACGGTTAAACGTACTGGTGGAAAGGTTTCTGGTCCGGTACCATTACCGACCGAAATTCAAAAGTACACCATCTTAAGAGCGGTTCATAAATATAAAGATGCGCGTGAGCAGTTTGAAATGCGTACGCACAAAAGGTTAATTGATATCGCATCACCTAGCAAAGAAACGATTGACGCTTTGCAACATCTTGATTTACCAAGCGGTGTAGATATTGAAATCAAATAATTAATAGGAGGAAAATATGGAAAGAAAAGGAATCTTAGGTCGCAAGCTAGGAATGACTCAGGTTTTCTCTAAAAATGGAAAGCTTTTGCCAGTTACCGTTGTTGAAGTGGAACCAAACGTTGTAACGCAGATTAAAACGGTGGAAACCGATGGTTACGAAGCTATTCAGTTAGGGTTTGACACCAAAAGAGAAAAACTAAGTAACAAAGCCGAAAAAGGTCATTTAGCAAAAGCTAATACGACTCCTAAGCGCTTCTTAAAAGAGATCCGCGGGGTTGATGTTAGCAAGTATGAACTAGGTCAAGAACTTGACGTTACGATTTTTGAAGAAGGAGAAATGGTTGATGTGACCGGAACTTCAAAAGGTAAAGGTTATCAAGGCGTTATTAAACGTTACCATCAATCAAGGGGTCCAATGGGACACGGTTCTCAGTATCATAGGGGTGTTGGTTCTTTAGGAACACTAAGACCAATGCGTGTTTTTAAGGGTAAGAAATTACCAGGGCACATGGGAGACGAAACGGTTACGATGCAAAACTTAGAAGTTGTTGCAGTAATGCCTGAAGAAAACGTAATCCTTATAAAAGGAAACGTTCCAGGTGCTAAAAAGTCTTTAGTTATCATCAAGTCAGCTGTTAAAAAGCCTAACGTAAAAAAAGAAAAGGTTGAGTTAGTGTCGTATGAAACTAATGAGCCGAAGGCAGAAGAACAAGCTACTGTGGTAAACGAAGCATCACAAGAAACTGCTGAATAAAAAAACCAATTTAAAATTATTAATAACAAATACTTGTGATGGAAGGAGGAACTAAAATGCCAAAAACAGCACTTTTAAGTTTAAAAGGTGAAAAGATTAAAGACATTAATTTAAATGATAACGTTTGGAAGATAACTCCAAATGATCAAGTTGTGTACGAGGCAATCGTTTTACAAACGGCTAGTGCAAGACAAGGTACACATAGCACTAAAACAAGAAGCGAGGTTTCAGGAGGCGGAAGAAAGCCATGGAGACAGAAGGGAACCGGTAACGCTCGTCAAGGCTCTATAAGAGCACCACAATGGGTAGGTGGAGGAATTGTGTTTGGTCCAAACGCAAATCGTAACTACTCTAAGAAGATGAATAAAAAAATGCGTCGTTTAGCTTTAAGATCAGCGCTTACTTATAAAATTAGCGATAAAGATGTTATCGTGGTTGATAAGTTTGATGCGGAAACTAACAAAACAAAAGATATGATAAAGCTATTAGATGGTTTAAAAGTTAATGGAAAAGCTTTAATAGTAACAACAGAATTAACTGATAACCTAATTTTAGCAACCAGAAACTTATTTAACGTAAAGCTTGTGTTAGCGAATGAGTTAAACACTTACGACGTTTTAAATTGTGATAAGTTAATCATTACGGAAGAAGCCGTAAAATATGTTGAGGAGGTGCTTAAATAATGAAAGATGTAATTAAGGCACCAATAATTACCGAAAAGTCTGCAAACATTCAAGAAGGCGGCAAGAAAGTAGTATTAAAAGTTGCCAAAGACGCTAATAAGGTACAAATAAGACAAGCGGTTGAAAAGACTTTTGACGTAAAGGTTACGAACGTAAATACCGTTAACGTTCGAGCTAAGAAAAAAAGAGTAGGACGCTACGAGGGTAAAACTAAGCCTTATAAAAAGGCAATTATTACCTTAGCTGAAGGTAGCAAACTAGACTTAAGCTAATAAGGAGGAAAAATAATGCCAATTAAGAAATTCAGACCAACTACAAATGCTAGAAGAGGGATGAGTACTTTGGTTAACGAGGAAATAACTAAAAACACTCCAGAAAAAAGCTTAGTAGTTAGTAAAAAGAAAACAAGCGGAAGAAATAACTTGGGTCGTATTACCGTAAGACACCGCGGTGGTGGAGAAAAAAGAAAATACAGGCTAATCGACTTTAAGCGTAATAAGTTTGATGTTACTGGTCGTGTTGCATCAATTGAATATGATCCAAACAGAAGTGCTAACATCGCGTTAATAAATTATCTAGACGGTGAAAAAAGATACATTATTGCTCCGAAGGATTTAAAGGTTAACGATGTTATAGTAAGTGGAAATAACGTTGATGTAAAAGTTGGTAACGCAATGCCAATTGCAAATATACCAGTTGGTACCGTTATTCATAACATTGAGATGAGGCCAGGAAAGGGGGCACAGCTTGCAAGAAGCGCGGGCGCTAGTGCTCAGATTTTAGGACGTGAAGAAAAATACGTATTAATAAGATTAAGAAGTGGTGAAACAAGAAAAATACTTGGAACTTGTATGGCTACAATTGGTGAAGTTGGTAACACGGATTATTCGTTAGTTAATTTAGGTAAAGCAGGACGTACACGTCATATGGGTATTCGTCCAACGGTACGTGGTTCTGTTATGAACCCAAATGATCACCCACATGGTGGTGGTGAAGGAAGAGCTCCAATCGGACGTAAACAACCTATGACTCCATGGGGTAAACCAGCGCTTGGAATGAAGACTCGTAAAAACAAGAAAGCTTCAACCAAATTAATCGTAAGCCGTAAAAAATAATGGAAAGGAAGAAATGTAGATGGCAAGGAGTATAAAAAAAGGACCTTACGTATTTCCTAGATTGTTAAAAAAGGTTCAAAAGTTAAATGAAGAAGGAAAAAAAGAAGTAATTAAGACTTGGTCACGCCGTTCAACAATATTTCCAGATTTTATTGGTCACACCTTTGCGGTTCACAATGGTAAGGATTTTATTCCTGTTTATGTAACTGAAGATATGGTTGGTCATAAACTTGGTGAATTCTCACTAACCCGCAAATGTGGTGGTCACGGCGAGAACAAAGATAAGAAGTAATAACTAGAAGGGAGAAATAACATGGAAGCGAAAGCAATTGCGAAGACAGTTCGTATTTCCGCTTTAAAATCTCGTTTAGTTATGAGGTTAATAAACGGAAAAAACGTTGGGGAAGCTTTTAGTATTTTAAATAACATGAACAGTAAGGCTTCACGCGTTATTAAGAAAGTATTAACATCAGCGGTAGCTAATGCTGAAAATAATCATAGTCTTAACAAAGAAAAGTTATATGTTAAAGAAGCTTATGTTAATGACGGACCGGTACTAAAAAGATCAGTACCGGATTCAAGAGGAAGAATTGCTAAAAACGATCACCGTACAAGTCACGTAACAGTGGTTGTGGCAGAAAGATAAGGTAAGGAGGAAGACTAATGGGTCAAAAAGTTAATCCTGTGGGTCTAAGACTTGGTATTAATAAGGATTGGACTGCTAAGTGGTACGCACCAAGTAAAGATTTCTCTAAGATGTTAGAATGCGACATGAAGATTCGCAAATACTTGGATAAGAAATTAAAAAATGCAGCAGTTTCTTCTGTTTCAATCGAAAGAAGTAACAAAAAAACTGAAGTTAAGATCAGTACTGCAAAACCTGGTGTTGTTATCGGACACGGTGGAGAAGAAATTGAAAAATTAAAGAAAGAATTAAATAAATTAGTCGGCGAAGACGTACAAATTTCTATTATGGAAGTTAAGAACCCAGACTTAAACGCACAATTGGTTGCAAACTCTATAGCAAGTCAAATTGAAAACCGTGGTTCTTACAGAATGGCTCAAAAAAGAGCGATTAGAAACGCTATGAAGGCCGGAGCAAAGGGAATTAAGACTTTGTGTTCAGGACGTTTAAACGGGGCTGAAATAGCACGTAGTGAAGGCTATAACGAAGGTACTACACCTTTACATACATTAAGGGCAGACATCGATTACGCAACCGCAGAAGCTGATACAACTTATGGAAAAATTGGTGTTAAGGTATGGATTTACAAAGGTGAGATACTTCCTTCAAAGAAGAAAAACGGAGGTGTCAAGGATGTTAATACCAAAAAGAACTAAATATCGTAAACCTCACAGAATTTACTACGAAGGAAAATCTAAGGGAAATACCGAGTTGCATTTTGGTGATTACGGGTTAATGGCAAAGGAAGGGGCTTGGATTACTGCTCAACAAATTGAAGCTGCCCGTGTTGCCATGACAAGGTACATGAAACGTGGTGGAAAGGTTTTTGTTAACATTTTCCCGCATTTATCATTAACTAAAAAGCCTTTGGAAACTCGTCAAGGTAAAGGTAAAGGTAATCCTGAATCTTGGGTTGCCGTTGTAAAAGAAGGAAAAATTATGTTTGAGGTATCTGGAGTATCAGAAGAAACTGCCCGTGAGGCTTTAAGGCTTGCGATGCATAAATTACCAATCAAATGTAAGTTTGTAACAAAAGAAAATGGTGGTGAGAAAAATGAAGGTTAAGGAAATAAGAGAGCTAACCACTGAGCAAATCAAAGCTAAGATAGCAGAATTTAAAGATGAAATTTTTAGTTTGCGTATGCAACAAGCAACCGGAAATTTAGAAAAACCTTCAAGAATAAAAGAATTAAGAAAAGACGTAGCTAGAATGAAAACCATTTTAGCGGAACGTAAGGAAGCTTAAGGGAGGTTTACTTATGGAAAAGAAAAGACGTGAAGTAGTAGGTAAGGTCGTAAGCGCTAAAAATGATAAAACCATTACGATCTTAGTTGAAACTTATAAAAAAGATCCGAAATACGGCAAACGTGTTAAATATTCTAAAAAATATGCAGCACATGATGAAAACAACAAAGCTAAGGTTGGAGATATCGTTAGGGTTGTAGAAACTAAACCACTATCAAAAACAAAGAGATTTAGTTTGGTTGAAATAGTTGAAGAAGCCGTAATTTTATAGGCACTTAAAGTAAGAAGGAGGAAACACTTATGGTTCAACAGCAAAGTAGGTTGAAGGTTGCGGATAACTCTGGTGCTAAAGAATTAATGGTTATCAGGGTTTTAGGTGGAAGCAAACGTAAAACTGGAAACATTGGTGACATCGTGGTTGGAACGGTTAAAAAAGCACTTCCAAACGGTAATATTGCAAGTGGTAAAGTAGTAAAAGCCGTTATCGTAAGAAGTAAGTTTGGAGTGCGCAGAGAAGATGGTTCTTACATAAAGTTTGATGATAATGCATGCGTTATTATTAAAGATGATAAGACGCCAGTTGGAACAAGAGTTTTAGGTCCGGTAGCACGCGAATTACGTGATAAGGATTTCATGAAAATTGTATCGTTAGCAAAAGAAGTGTTATAGACCTTTTAAGGAGGAAAAATCATGAATTTAAAAGTTGGAGATAAAGTAATTGTTATTGCTGGTAAGGATAAAGGTAAAGAAGGAAAAATCATTGCTAAAAAAGGCGAAAGAGTCTTTGTTGAAGGCGTTAACATGGTTAAAAAGCACGTTAAGCCAAACGGACAAGATCAAGCTGGTGGAATTGTGGATAAAGAAGCTAGCATTCATGTATCTAACGTTATGATGATTGATCCTAAAACTAACAAACGCACTAGAATAGCAAAAACCGTTGATAAAGATGGAAAAAAAGTTAGAATTTCTAGCAAGTAAAAAAACAAGTTAGACTAAACCTGGAAGGAGGGTAACTATGAACAGTTTAAAAGAAGAATACACGAAAAAAATCGTTCCTGAACTAACGAAAAAATATAATTATACTACTGTCATGGCTGTACCAAAGCTAGAAAAGATCGTAGTTAATATGGGAGTGGGAGACGGAGTAACAAATAGCAAGTTATTAGACGTTGCTGCTTCTGAATTAGAAAAAATAACTGGACAACAACCAGTTATCACAAAAGCCAAAAAATCAATTGCTGGTTTTAAATTAAGAGAAGGGCAACCAATTGGTTGTAAGGTTACGCTTCGTGGAGAAGCTATGTATACTTTCTTGGAAAAGCTAATTAAAATCGTATTACCACGCGTACGTGATTTTAGGGGTATTTCGCCAAAAGCTTTTGACGGAAGAGGAAATTATACTTTAGGAATTAAAGAGCAAACTATATTTCCTGAAATAGTTTATGACGAAGTTGTAAAAGTACGTGGAATGGACATAGTTTTTGTTACAACGGCAAAAACAAACGAAGAAGCGTTAGACTTATTAAAGGGATTTGGGTTACCTTTTAAGAAGTAATAAGGCAAGGGAGGAATAAAGTGGCAAAAAAAAGTATGGTCGTAAAAGCTAAGAGACCAAAGAAATATAAAGTACAAGAATATACTCGTTGCAACAGATGCGGTCGTCCACATTCAGTAATGAAGAAATTTGGTATCTGCCGTATTTGCTTTAGAGAATTAGCGTCAAAAGGAGAAATTCCAGGCGTTAAAAAATCAAGCTGGTAAGCTTTGAAAAAATACGAAGAGGGAGGATACATATGTTAGTAATAGATCCAATCGCAGATTTGCTTACGCGCATTCGTAACGCTAACCAAATGCGATATAACGAAGTTGTGGTTCCTTCATCAAAAATAAAGTTAGAAATAGTAAAAATATTAAAAGATGAAGGTTATATTACAAATTATAAAATTGAAAAAAATGATGTACAAGATAACATAATTATTACATTAAAATACGGAGCTAACAAAGAAAGAGTAATATCTGGACTAAAGAGAATATCAAAACCAGGTTTACGTGTTTATGCTAAAGCAGAAGAAATACCAAGTGTATTAAATGGTCTTGGAATATCAATCATATCTACTTCAAAGGGAATTATGACTGGTAAGGAAGCCAAAAAAGAAAATCTTGGTGGCGAAGTTTTAGCATATGTATGGTAATTCGATAGGAGGTGCTAAGGATGAGTCGAATTGGAAACAGAGTACTTACGGTACCAGAAGGCGTTACCGTAACTTTAAACGAAGGACAAATCACTGTTAAAGGCCCTAAGGGAGAATTATCATTAAACGTTGATAAAAACATTAACGTTTCGTTAGAAGATAACAAGATAAACGTAACTAGAAACAGTGATATTAAGACGGTAAAACAAATGCACGGAACCACTAATGCCTTAATTAATAACATGATTGAAGGAGTTTCTAAAGGTTATGAAAAGGGCTTAGAAATAGTTGGTGTTGGTTATCGTTTCAACCCAAAAGGTAAAGTTTTAGAAATAAGTGCAGGTTATTCACATAAGGTTGAACTTAACGTTCCTGAAGGATTAACCGTTGATGCGGTAAGCGCAACTGAAATTACCGTTAAAGGGATTGACAAAGAATTAGTTGGAAAATTTGCAGCTGAGATAAGAGAAGTAAGAAAACCTGAGCCATATAAAGGCAAAGGAATTCATTATAAGGGTGAACATATTCGCCGTAAAGAAGGAAAGAAAGCTTCTAAATAATAGGAAAGGGAGATTATTACAATGATAAAGAAAACATCACGTAATGAAGCTCGTAAAGCTAGACACGCTAGAATTAGAAATAAGGTAAGCGGAACTAGCCAGTTACCAAGATTATGCGTGTTTAGATCACTTAAGAACATTAGTGCTCAAATCATTGATGATGAAAAAGGTGTTACTTTAGTAAGCGCTTCTTCAATGGATAAGGATTTAAACATTAAAAACGGTGGTAACACAGAAGCAGGTAAGCTTGTAGGAGCTTTAATTGCAAAAAAAGCAAAGAAAGCAAAAATTAGTAAAGTAGTATTCGACAGAGGCGGATACTTATACCATGGACGTGTTAAGGCACTAGCTGATGCTGCACGTGAAAATGGTTTAGAATTCTAAAAGGAGGGTAACGATGGAAAGAAGAAATAGCAAACCACGTGAGAAAGAATATAACGAAACAGTTATTTCTGTAAACCGTGTTACGAAAGTTACCAAAGGAGGTCGTCGTCTTCGTTTTGCTGCAACCGTTGCAGTTGGGGACGGAAAAGGTAAGGTTGGCCTTGGAACTGGTAAAGCAAATGAGGTTCAAGATGCAATTAAAAAGGCAGTTGGTAATGCTACCAATAACATCATAACCATTGATTTGGTTGATGGAAGAACGGTTTCACACGAAGCAATTGGAACTTCTGGAGCAGCCAAGGTTATGATAAAGCCAGCTAAAGAAGGTGCTGGAATAATTGCAGGTGGTGCGGTTCGTGCTGTACTTGAACTAGCTGGAGTTAAGGATATTATTTCAAAATCACTTGGATCAAACACACAAATAAATACCGCAAGAGCAACGATTGATGCTTTAAAATCACAAAGGTCTTTAGAGCATATAGCTGAATTAAGAGGAAAATCTAAAGAGGAGATTTTAGGATAATGAAGTTACATGAATTAAAGTATAATGAAGGTTCTAAGAAGGACGTTAAAAGATTAGGTCGTGGTTCTAGTAGCGGTACTGGAAAAACAAGTGGTAAAGGTCATAAAGGACAAAACGCTAGAAGTGGCGGAAAAGTAAGAGTTGGTTTTGAAGGTGGTCAATTACCTTTATATAGAAGACTTCCAAAACGCGGATTTTCTAACGCTTTGTTTAAAACTGAGTATGCGGTTATAAACGTTTCTGATTTAAACATGTTTGAGGATGGAACGGTTGTAACTCCAGAATTATTAAATGAAATGGGAATCATTAAGAATCAACTAAGTGGTGTTAAAATTCTTGGTAATGGTTCGCTTGAAAAGAAACTAACGGTTAGAGCGCATAAGTTCTCTAAATCGGCAATTGAGAAAATAGAAGCTGTGGGTGGAAAAGCAGAGGTGATGTAAGATGTTTAAGAATCTTAAACAAATCTTCTCTCCTAAAAATAAGGATATTAGAAATAAGATTCTATTTACTTTGCTTATACTATTTATTTATAAGCTTGGTACTTCGGTACGTGTTCCAGGAACAGATAATATAACTCAAGACTTAGGTTTCTTGGAATTATTAAACGTAATGAGTGGTGGATCACTAAGAAATTTCTCGATTTTTGCTCTTGGTGTTACGCCATACATTAGTGCGTCAATAATAATACAATTACTTCAAATGGACATTGTTCCGTACTTTTCAAACTTAGCCAAAGAGGGCCATACCGGACGTGTTAAGATAAATAAAATTACCAGGTATTTAGGAATCGTGTTAGCGTTCTTACAAGGACTTGTAATGTCATTTTCATTCCTTGGAGAAGGAGCAACCGCAATTGAGTACTTAAGGGTATCACTTATTTTAACTGCTGGAACATGTTTCTTATTATGGTTAGGTGATCAGATAACTCAAAAAGGAGTTGGAAACGGAATTTCAATGTTAATCATGGCAGGTATTTTAATTAGTACCCCAAGTATGATGGTTGATGCCTTTGGTTCGTTCGTTGTTAGCGGAACCGTACAAGAAGTTGCTTTTGGAGTAACTAAGTTTATTTTGTTCCTGCTTGTTTATGTTGCGATTATAGTTGGAGTTGTGTTCATTGAAAAATCTGAAAGAAGAATACCAATACAATATTCAAATCGCACTTCAACGGCGTACGGAGCAAAACAAACATACATACCTTTTAAATTAAATTCAGCGGGGGTTATGCCAGTAATCTTTGCGTCGAGTTTAATTTCAATCCCATCTCTAATTGCAAGTTTTATAAAAAATGATTCGTTTTCTTTATTCGTTAATAGTTACATTAACTATAACACGATAACGGGATTCATTTTATACGTATTATTAATAATTTTATTTACTTATATATATACGTTTATGGCAACTGGATTAAAGCCAAAAGAATTAGCGGATAACTTAAATAAGCGTGGCGGTTATATTCCTGGAATAAGACCGGGCACTGAAACGAAAAAATACATAAGTAAAGTTTTATCAAGAACTACCTTTTTAGGGGCTGTATTCTTAGTAGTAATTGCTGGTTTACCTATTTTAGTATCTAATTTAAGTAGTTTACCAACAAGTGTAACCGTAGGTGGTACAGGATTATTAATCGTAGTTGGAGTTGCCTTAGAAACCTATAATCAAATTGAAAGTAGGCTTGAGGCAAGAAGATATGAAAGGGGTTATCACAAGTAATGAAAAACATTATTCTTTTAGCTCCACCAGCAGCTGGCAAAGGAACGCTGTCTGAAATGCTAACCGAAAAATATGGTTACGTCCATATTTCAACAGGAGATTTATTAAGAAGTGAAATAAAAAGTAATACAACGTTAGGCAAAAAAGTAGATGGTATAATAAAAGAAGGAAAATATGTACCTGATGATATTATAATTAAACTTATAGCAAAACGTATTAATGAGCCTGAGTGTGATAAAGGTTACATATTAGATGGCTTTCCTAGAACCATTAATCAAGCAGAAAAATATGATGAATTATTAAGCAAATATAATAAGGATATTGGTGTTGCAATATACATTGACGTTCCAAAAGAAGTGGCCATGAAAAGAGCATGTTCTAGAATTACGTGTCCAAAGTGCGGAAGAATATACAATAAATATTCAGAAGAAATGAGACCTAAAAAAGAAGGAATATGTGATGATTGCAAGGTTAAACTTACTCATCGAGACGATGATAGTGAAGAAACCTTTATAAAACGTTTTGATGAATACGTAAATAAAACGATGCCACTTTATGATTATTATGAAAGCAAAGGCGTATTAAAAAAGATTAAGTCACACGAAAGTAAGTATGATACTTTTAATGAGGCCGTGCAAATCATTGAAAATTAAGAAGGCGAATTTATGATAAGCATAAAATCAAAAAGAGAAATAGAATTAATGGAAATTGCTGGTAAGATAGTTTATGAAACACATCAGCACATAAAACCCCTTATTAAAGCTGGTGTTAGTTTGCTAGAGCTAGATACCGAAGCAGAAAAATTCATTATAAGCAAAGGGGCAAAACCGTCATTTAAAGGGTATGAAGGTTTTCCTAACGCGACGTGTATTTCAGTAAATGAAGAAGTTGTTCATGGCATTCCATCTAAAAGAAAACTAAAAGATGGTGATATAGTTTCAATTGATATAGGTGCTGATTATAAGGGATATCATGGTGATTCTGCTTGGTCTTACGCGGTTGGTAACATTAACGAAGAAAAGGAATACTTAATGGAACATACCGAAAAAGCTTTATTTGAAGGAATAAAACAAGTAAAACCAGGTAATCACGTTGGTGATATTGGTTATGCTGTTGAAAGTTACGCAAACAGTCATAACTTAGGAATTGTAAGGGAGCTTTGTGGTCATGGCGTTGGTAATCATCTTCATGAGGACCCTGACGTTCCGAATTACGGTTCTAAAGGAACTGGGCCAATGCTAAAAGAAGGAATGGTTATTGCAATCGAACCAATGTTAAACTTAGGTTCTGATGACATTGTTGTAGAAAGTAACGACTGGACAATAACAACTTTAGATAGAAAACCATCCGCTCACTTTGAACACACAGTATTGGTTACTAAAGATGGATATCAGATATTAACGGGAGAGTGATTGTAAGTGGCTAAAGAAGATGTTATTGAAGTTGAGGGAAAGGTAATGGAACTTTTAAAAGGTGGGGACTTTAAGGTTCAATTATCTAATGGACATACCGTAATTGCTCGCGTTTCTGGTAAAATGCGAATGAATAAGATTCGTATCTTACCAGGTGATACGGTAGTCATGGAAATTTCACCATATGATTTAACACGCGGGCGTATAACCTACAGAAAATGATAGGAGGAATTAAACATGAAAGTTAGACCATCAGTTAAAAAAATCTGTGATAAATGTAAAATAATTAAACGTAATGGGAAAGTAATGGTTATCTGTGAAAACCCAAAGCATAAGCAAAGACAAGGATAATAGGAGGTGCAAGTAGATAATGGCACGTATTAAAAACGTTGATTTACCAGATAACAAAAGAATTGAAGTTGCCTTAACTTACATTCATGGTATTGGTAGAAAATTGTCAAGAAAGATTTTAAAAAAGTTAGAAATTAACTTAGACACTAAAGCAAAAGATTTAACCGATGAAGAAGTTACTAAAATTCGTAAAGAGTTAGATAATCACTTACTTGAAGGTGATTTAAGACGTGAAGTTTCCATGAACATTAAAACAAAAATGGAAATAGGTTCTTACCAAGGTATCCGCCATCGTAAAGGATTACCGGTACGTGGTCAATCAACTAGAAGTAACGCTAAAACTCGTAAGGGTAAAGGTAAAACTGTTGCTAATAAGAAGAAGTAGGAAAAGGAGGGTAAATAATGGCTTATAAAGCAAGAAAACGTAAGGTTAAGAAAAACATACCTGAAGGACAAGCACACGTTTTTTCAACGTTTAATAACACGATAGTAACGATTACTGATAATAATGGTAACGCTGTTAGTTGGGCTT
This sequence comes from uncultured Mollicutes bacterium, assembly GCA_946500425.1. Classification (GTDB taxonomy): domain Bacteria; phylum Bacillota_I; class Bacilli_A; order RF39; family UBA660; genus Aphodocola. The sequence continues at coordinate 12,955 of CAMMVQ010000023.1, forward strand.
CAAGTGGAACTTCAGGATTTAAAGGAAGTAAAAAGAAAACTCCATATGCCGCAGGAATGAGTGCTGAGGCAGCAGGAAAAGCAGCTTATGATTCTGGAATGAGAAAAGTAGCAGTATTTGTAAAAGGTTTAGGTTCGGGAAGAGAAACCGCTATTCGTTCTTTACAATCTGCCGGCCTAGAAATTACTTCAATAACTGACGTAACACCAGTACCTCATAATGGTTGTCGTCCACCAAAGCGTCCTCGCGGATAATTTTGAAAAAAGGGAGTGAATTTACGTGATAAAATTCGAAAAACCAATATTTAAAGTTGCTGAATATGTTGAAAGCAGAAATTACGGAAAGTTTGAAATCGAACCTTTGGAAAGAGGTTTTGGTACAACCTTAGGTAATGCCCTTAGAAGGGTTATGCTATCATCATTACCAGGAGATGCAATAACAAGTGTTCACATCGATGGTGTGCTTCATGAGTTCCAAACGATAGATGGAGTAATTGAAGACGTAACACAAATAATTCTTAACTTAAAAGATGTTGTGGTTAAAAACCATACTAACGAACAAAAAACAATTAAGTTGAACGTTAGTAAGGAAGGAGTAGTAACGGCCGCTGACATAGAAAAAGATGCTGATATCGAGATAATTAATCCGGAGCAAGAGATTGCAACATTAGTTAAGGGTGGAAAATTAAACATGGAAATGACCGTTAGTTCAGGCCGCGGTTATTTAAGAGCAGAAGCTATTAAAAAGTTATTAGGTGATGTTAAACTTAATACAATTGCCATGGACGCTAATTTTTCACCAATTGAAAGAGTTAATTATGAAGTAGAAGGTGCCCGTGTAGGACAAGATGATACTTATGATAAACTAACTATGGAAGTATGGACTAATGGTTCAATGAAACCAGAAGAAGCCATTGCTTTGGCATCAAGAATTATCATTGAACATTTTGAAATTTTAACTAAACTTGACGAAATAGCTGACGAAACCGGTCTTATGAAACAAAACGTTGACGATTCTAAGACAAAGGCGTTAGAAATGTCAATTGATGAGTTAGAATTCTCAGTTAGAGCTTATAATTGTTTAAAAAGAGCGAATATCAATACTTTACAAGACTTAACCCAAAAGTCTGAAAACGAAATGATGAAAATTCGTAACTTAGGTAAGAAGTCTTTAAAAGAAGTAATTGATAAGGTAAAAGAAATGGGATTCTCATTTAGAAACGACGATTAATTATAGTAAGGAGGAAACGAAATGGCTTATAGAAAATTAGGGCGTGATAACAAACACAGAAGAGCAATGCTTGCAAACTTAACTAAAGACCTAATTAGAAACGAGCGCATCGAAACAACCGAAACACGTGCAAAAGAAGTACGTAAATGTTTTGATAAGATGATTAGTTATGGTAAGAACGGTAGCTTGGTTGCTAGACGTAATGCTCTTGCTTTCTTAAATAACGATAATGAGTTAGTAAAAAAAGTTTTTGACGTTTTAGCAAACCGTTATAAAGAAAGAAATGGTGGTTATACCAGAATATTAAAATTGCAAGAAAGAAAGGGCGACGACGCTCTTATGGTTATACTAGAATTAGTAGACTAACTTTTAAAACGAGGTGTAAAGCCTCTTTTTTTTATGACATATAATTGCCAAAATAAAAATATTATGTTATCATTTAATTGGTAAGATACGATGTTTAAGTGTTTACCAAATATTATGGAAAGGAGAAAAAAGGTGAGAAAATTTTTAGTAGGATTAGCATCTACAATGCTACTTGCGGTAGTTGCACTTGTTCCAGCGCTTAAAGTTAATGCTGCAGAACCAGTAACCACCGAGGAAGAATTAATTGCAGCAATTGCAAATGGAGGAGATATCGTTTTAGGAAACGATATACAAATAACTAAGCCTATAGAGTTATTTAAAGACACTGAAATTTCTTCATTAGAAGGTTATACGTTAGATGGTACTGGTATGGAATTATCTGGTAAAAACGGTAGTATTTTAGCAGCACATGCCAACCTAACATTAGATAATGTAAACCTAAAGGGTGCTGCTAAATATGGCGTACAAGCATATGAAAATGGTAATGTAACATTGAATGGCGTTACCATTAGTAACTGCGAGTGGGGTGCTGTATTAGTTAACGGTGGACAAGTTATAATCAATGATTTAGTTATGGATTCTAATGCTTGGGGAATTGAATTTGCTAAGGGTGAGAACGTAACTGGAGATCCAGCTTTAGTAATGGATGGAACTTTAAGTGTTAAAAATCAACCTGATGCGATAACGGTAGATGAAACTCAAGTTGACAAGTTCTCTGTTAAAAACGAAGAAGCTTCTACAAATAAAATAGTGTTAGAAGATAACAAGATGTTAGTTAAAGATGCTTCTGGAAAAACGGTTGTTGAATCTAAAGTTTTAGCAAATGATTTAGTTGTATCAATTGATGGTGTAGAAGCAGTTACTAAAGAACCTGAAGTTGAAACTCCAGAAGAACCAGAAGTAACTGAACCAACCGTTACTACTACAACACAAGCTCCTGAAAAGAATCCAAATACTTCAGATAGTTTACCATTATACTTAATTGGTATGTTAGCTGGTACTTTAGGATTAGGCCTATGTGTTAAGAAGTTAGCAAAATAAAAAGCTCTTAGAGCTTTTTTATTTTGATTGAACCTTAATTAATTTAGCATGCAAAACAATTCTGGTTCCATAACTATCAAGACAAGTAGAAAGAGTAAGAATTTTATCGTTTGCACTAACGCTTGTATTAAACTTAAATTTACTTCTTCCTTTTAGTGTGGTTAAAAATTTATTAAACTCATCATCACTAGCAAATTTAGTGGTTATGTAATAGCTTTCTGCCTTTATTTTGTAAACGCTAAATACTTGCCATAAAGTGTTTTCTTTAGGTGTGGATAGTTTTACTACGTGATTATCTTTATTGTTGTACCAATCGTTGTACATAATGTTTTTAAGACTTCCAAACATGGTTTTATCGACTCTTCCGTGACCATATATTATTGTATTTTTATCAAGTGTATTTAAGTTATTGCGGTAATCTGCGTATACCCAGCCAGCTTTGTTATAAGAACCATCGAATGCGTGTGATAAATAGTAATCATTATTATTAGTTTGAACAACCGGATAATTTATGTTGGTACCGTTTAGTTTTACCCACGCAACGGTATCTTTATTTATTTTTTTTAGTTCGTTAAAATCAGCGTTAATCATGTCCATTTTTATGTAACGCCAGTAATCACTTTCTTCATCTTCTGGTGGATTTACTACCTCGGTATTTTCATCTGTTTCTTCTACCGTTTCAACGTTTGCTATCTCACTTACTTCTTTGGCTAAATCTTCCGATTTTTTAGCTTCATCCTTCCAAATAAAAACCTTAACAGCAAAGAAAATTAAAACAAATAAAAAAATAACAAAAAATACCATCCAGACCCATTTTTTAAGTCTTAACCTTGTTTTTTTTCTTCTTTTCATCATTTTTAATTACCTTCCAATAAAATAATTATATCATACATAAATCATCTTATTGACAAATAAAATTAAAATGATATAGTATTAGGTATGTTTTAGGAGGTTATGATGTCAGATGCGTATTTAGCAAATAAAGTAAATGTTTTAATCGGAACCATTGAGCGTTTACAAAAAGCAATACAAGATAAAGAAATAAGTGTTGATGAGGTTGTTTCGGCAATTGACTTTAATACTTTATTGCGACTATATGATTCTGGATTAATTAATGATACGGAGTTAAAAAATAGTCCTCGTTATAAAGAATTTTTATTAAGAAATAATATCAAAAGAATCCTTTAATAAAGGATTCTTTTGCTTATTTGGTAATTGTGTAGTATAATTTTTATGGTGATGATATGAAAGCATTAGTTACTGGTGCATCAAGTGGGATAGGGAAAGATATTGCTTTATATCTAGATGAATTAGGCTATGAATTAATATTAGTAGCTAGAACAAGAAAAGATTTACTTAATGTTTCTAAACTATGTAATAATAAAGTAGAAATAGTTATCATGGACCTATCAAAGATAGATAATTGCATAAAATTATATAACGAACATAAGAATGTAGATATTCTTATTAATAATGCTGGTTTTGGTTTGTTTGGAGAGTTTTCCACAACAAAAAACGAAAGGGAACTGGAAATGATAGACCTGAACGTAAAATCACTTCACGTTTTAACAAAATTATATTTAAAACAGATGGAAAAACGTAATGGTGGAATGATAATGAACGTATCTTCTAGCGCGGCCTTTTTACCAGGACCATTAATGAGCACTTACTACGCGACCAAATCATACGTATATAACCTTACTTGTGCCTTGTATGAAGAATTAAGACGTAATAAATCAAAAGTAAGGGTGTCAGTTTTATGCCCTGGACCGGTTGATACTAATTTTAATAACGTTGCAAAAGTTAAGTTTTCGATTCACGCATTATCAAGCAAGTACGTTGCTAGATACGCGGTTGATAAAATGTTAAAAGGCAAACTAGTAATAGTACCAGGTTTTATGACTAAGATAGGAGTTTTTGGGTGTAAGATTTTACCATTAAAACTTCTTCTTAAAATAGATTATAAAATTCAAAAAGGAAAGGAATGTAGCAATGAATAAGAAAGGTTTTACGTTGATTGAGCTATTAGCAGTGATAGTGGTTTTAGGAATAATCATGACCATCGTTGGGGTAAACGTTATGAATTCTAGAAAAAAGGCTAATATAAATGAGGCTATTTTATTAGAAAACTCAATAGAAGAATTAGGACCAAACATTTATAGTTATGAATATTTATCTGGCGATAGAGGGGAAGGAACTTTTTATACTGAATATCAAAATTTGCCGACGGTAACCATGGATCAGGCCGAAGGTAAAGGTCAGGCCACTCAAACAAATAATAGTCTTATAATTAAATTATCAACCCTTAAAGATGCCGGTTACCTTAATTCATCTTCCATAGAAAATCCCGCTGGAGGCGGTGATTGTTTAGGCTTTTTAAGAGTTTATAAAACAACCGAAGGACCATATTTTGAAGGCAACCTATGTTGCTCAAGATTATACAGTACCAACATGTATAAAAGAAATCCTGATAATCCCGCCCCAAAAGATAATGTCGATGGAGCTAATTGTGCTTGGTATAATAAGACTGAAAGTTCATCTGCTGGTAAAATCATCGATTCTTTATCTAATAACTTCAATTAAAAAGTTACCTATAGTGTTAAGATTTTTTAGAAATGTTACATTTTTAATTATTTAGTAGATAACAAACA
>CAMMVQ010000024.1 GCA_946500425.1 uncultured Mollicutes bacterium
CTCTTTTTAGTATACTGCTTTTTATTTGATGTCTACTAAACAGGGTTCACATCATTATTTACGTTTTTTAATTCATCTTGCAAAATTTTTCTTCTTTCCGCTAACGTTTCATCCCCTTTTTTATATAATTTCATGTATCTTATTAATGCTTCTATAGAAACGTTTGCTTGTCTCATGCACATAACAAACTCGATTTGTTTTAAAACTTCTTCATCATAGTTTCGCACGTTACTTTTGTTTTTTCTAACCGGACCAATAAGTCCAATTTTTTCATAATATCTAAGAGTATCCGCTGAAACATTATATTTTTGACTTACTTGTCCTATTTTCACATAATCACCTACCATTAATATAATAGCACCTGGAGCTAGCTCCAAGTCAATACTTTTCTTAAATAAAAACTAGCATTTAACACGCTAGTTTTGATAAACATTAATAATAACGTACTCACTTTTCCCCTCAGTTCTTAAAGGATAACTCCAAGTTCCAGTTCCAGATGACACCACCGCATTATAACCACCAATTGTTTTTACCCCTGCTCTTATGTCACTTATCCCATATAAACTCATAGTAAGTCCAAGTGGAAAAATCTGTCCCCCATGAGTATGCCCACTAAGTTCCAAGTCAGTTCCTAAATCTTTGGCGGTTTTAAAGTCGGTTGGTTGATGGTCAAGTAATATAACATATTTATCTTTATCAACCTCATTTAATAACTCTTTTACGCTTTTTCTTTCTTTACTAGTTTTATCCTTTCTTCCTATTAAGTAAAAATCATTTCCTAACAAAATGGTTTCATCTTGCAAAACAGTTATATTATTATCGCTTAAAATCCTTATTAGTTCTTTATAATCATAAACTTTATTTTTAGAATATTTATTATCATCATGATTTCCAAAAATAAAATATGTTCCGTACCTACTTTTTAATTTTGAAAGTATTTTTATTCCTTCCTTCATTTGCTTTTTAGTAGTATGTTCATCAAAAATATCACCCGTTAAAACCACTAAGTCAGCTTTACTTTTTGAAATATTATTAACTATATTATCTAGCTTTGAATTGGTAAAAGATGCGGGATAATGTAAATCACTTATTTGAACTATCTTTAGCTTTCCGTTTTTCAATTCCTTATTAGTGTAAAATTCATAATTTGTTTGTCTTACCCACGTTGCGTTAAAGTAAGCCAAAACGGTAATAATAAATACTATTACTAAGGAAAATATCCCGTTGTTAAAAAACTTATAAAATTTATCGTCGTTACGTTTAAATAATACTTTTAAAATTAGTTTTAGAAAATCAGCTATTAAAAAAGACATTATTGCAAAAATTAGCAAAACTGATATAACCGATGATACGTTAAGCATTAATAAAAATATTAAGGAGGTAATAATAATGCTTACCAAACGTACCTTCTTTTCGTTTTTAAAATTAAAATTACATATTATCCTACTAATCCACTTTTTTACATAGATAATTAAAAAAATTACTATTACTACTCCAATAACGGTTAAAAGAATCTTCATAGTTTTCTCCTCTTTTATATAATACGCATAACAAACTAATTTTAAAAATATATTTATACAAAATTTTAAAAAAATTAATCATAAAAAATGATTAATTTTTTTAAATCAAATTATTTAATTTTTTCTTTACCTTTATACCTAAATAATGCAGAAGGTCTGTGACCTTCGCCAGTTTTCACCTTATTCGTTTTAACTACCTTGTTAGCTATTATCCTACGAAATGCTGGGTCAAGTAACTTTTTACCTAATATTACTTCGTATACCTGTTGTAATTCTCCTAAAGTAAAATACTCTGGCATCATGTTAAACACGATATCCGTATATTCTATTTTATTTTTTAACCTTTCAAGTCCGCTTATTATAACAAGTGGGTGATCAAAAGCTAACTTATCATTTTTAAGTACTTTAAAATCATACCTATCAGTTGTTAAATCTCTTAGTTTTTTACCTACAATAAACTTAATTTCTTCATTTCCGTTATCTAAAGTTACGTGGTATGATTTATCATCTTCTAACATTAAAACGTTAAACCAAGAAGCATTAGGACTTAATTTGTCGTTTAACTTATTTTTATCAACTAAGGCCATGTATGACGTTGACACAACTCTCATTCTAGGGTCTCGATTTACGTCACTAAAAGTATAAAGCTGCTCAATGTAAATATCCTTTAAATTAGTTTCATTTTTAAGCACTCTTTTAGCAGCTTCATCTAAAGTTTCATCCATTTTAATAAACCCACCTGGCAAGCACCATTTATCTTTAAAAGGATAATTATCACGTTTAACAAGTAAGATACTAAACTTTTTTTCAGTAAGTTTTCTATAGTTACCAGTTTCCTCACTAGATACACTCATGATTAAAATATCCGTTGTCATCGATAACTTTTCAAACACACTTGAATCATAATCTTTTAAAAACGCCTCTTCTGAATCATATACTTTTCCGTCCATTATAACACCTCTTTTATATAATTTGATTATAACATAAAATAATCTATTTTAAAATTATCTTAATTGCTTTATAACGTCATTGATTAGCTCCTACCGAAGGAAAACCAATCTTCCTTTCCTTAATATGGATATCTTTCTATCACTCTTTTGATAGCATTATTTTCCATGTTACACCTACTTTAAAAATTTTTCATTTATTTTCTTAGAAAAATCATAATCTTTTCTTCTTAAACATTTTATTCTTTTTTCATGAACAAAAGTTTCTACCTTAACAACGTTTTCATAAACAATATTTTCACCATCAACGGTAATCATAATGTTCTTATCACCTCCTAAATCAAGCTTAACCGTTTTATTCTCTGGTAAAATAACCGAATTTATTAAGTTACGGTAAGATTTATTATTAAGTGGTGCAATTGGGGTTATCTGAAGCGTATGAAAAGTGTTGTAAACAATACTTCCACCATGGCTTAAATTATAAGCAGTTGAACCAAAAGAAGTTGCGATTAAAAGTCCATCACCAACAAACCGTTCAAGCATGGACTCATCTATGTACACGTCTAGTGAAATTGTATTTAAGTCTTTTTATCTTAACACTATTTCGTTTAGAGAATAGAAAGTAAAAGCATCATTTTTAGTTACTACTTTAGTCTCTTGAACACCAATACTATCGACCTTATAATCCCCATTTTTTAACTCTATAATGAAATCATCTATTTCCTCTATAGAAACTTCTTGTGCAAAACCTAAAGTTCCGGCATTAACTCCAACATAAATTGTGTTACTATTAAAGTTATTAGCTTTAACCATCCTTAAAAAAGAACCATCTCCACCAATAGCGATAGCTAAATCATAGTTTTCTTTATCTTCAATAAGATGGTTTTTTACAAGCTTTTCTCTTACCTTTTCTTCTACAGCTTTAGACTTTTCGTTATCATTACTAAAAAGTCTAAAATACTTTATGTTTGACATGGTTTACACCTTCTTTGTTTTATATTATTTCGAGTAACATATCATTTACTTTTTCTATTACAAGCATCTTATTTTCTCTTCTAGTTTGCTTAGTAGCTTTTACTTTATCATTATAAAACTTATTATTATCTTTATCATAAATACTAATAAACACGGTGTAATCATCGCCAAATAAATTTGCTTTATCAACGTTTCCAAACTTACCTGTTATACCAACCCCGTAATTACTATTAGTAAACTTTGATATGTTATAGCTCATTTCACGAGCAGTTTCCATACTATAAACCGAGTATTTATCGATTACATCTTTAGATACTCCCATTTTTATCTTAAACTCATTAGAATAAGTAACCGCAGAAAACTTAATTATTTCTGATGCTCCTTCAACGTTTGTTATTTCGTTTGCTAAAGCACCACCAGTACATGACTCCATGGTTGCAATGGTTCTTTTTACCTCTATTAATTTATTTACTAAGTCTTTTAACATTACCCTTTTCCTTCTTTCTATCATAAAATTCATCTACAACTTTTAACATATAATCTGGAATGTATTTCATAACATTTTCCTTTAATTCTTCTGGTACGCCATAATAGTTTTCGGCAATGGAACCTGTCATACAGGCTATCGTATCAGTATCCCCACCAATTGATATTGCCTTTCTTATCGCATCTTCAAACTCTTCTGATTCCAAAAAGCAATAGATAGCTTGTGGAACTGAGTTTATGGCCCTAGATGAAAAAGTATAATTATGCCTTAAATCTTCAAGGTCATAGTCCAACGAAAAATAGTTTTTTTCTACATGTTTTTTTATATTTTCTTTTGAAACTTTTTGTTTTGCAAGTAAAATAACATCTGTCAAAGCGTTAGTACAAAGTAATGACTCTGGATGATTATGAGTTGGAACAGTTGCTTTATAAACTTCTTCTTTTACCTTTTCCTCATTATCTAAAAGTTCCGGAATACTACTTATTCGCATTGCACAACCATTACCATAGCTTTCACAAAACTCCTCTTCTTGCAACCATTTTATGAAACCAGGACCAAACCTACTTCTTCCGTACATATCAAGGCCTTTTTCAATTTCTTTTTTCCCGTACTCTAAAAGTTTGTCTTTGTAGCTTTTATTGTTAAGAAGGGCATCAGCGATAGCAACAGTTAAAATACTATCATCGGTAGCTGACGAATTAGGTAAAAATAACGGAACATTTCTATCTAAAACTTTAATTCTATCTTCATAGCTTACCTTTGATTTTTTTATCTTTGCCTCTATTTCACTAACTTCATAAATTGATCCAGCAACATCACCAATTATGGCACCCAACATATTATCACCTCATTTTGTATTTCATAATTACATTATACAACAATAAACTAAATTTTTTATTTATAACCATAAAGCTTATTTCTTTTTATGTAGTTATGAACGCTATCATCTAAATAAACCTTAAAATCATCTGGGTTATTTCTAATTTTTGTAGACGATATATTACCAAAATTTTTATCTATAATAATTAATTTATTAGTTTTTAAAGTTATTTTTATATTATCTCTTCCAACGACAATTATTCCATGCTTAATTATTTTGTCATAGCATTTCCATTTATAAAGAGTATTTGCATTGTCCGCTCCAATTACTAAGTATAATTCATCTTTTGGCATTTCTCGTTCAAGGGCTTCCAAAACTTGATAAGTGTAAGTTAAATTATTATGTTCATGATCAATAATAATCTTATCTCTTTTAATTAAATCAAGCATTTCAAGTCTTACCTTCAAATCAGTTATGTTTTGCTTATGCCAGTAATTACCAGTTGCAATAACTATTACTTGGTCTACAATTTTTTCATCTATTAAATACCTCATAATGTTAACATGACCAGTATGCACCGGATCAAAGCTCCCCACAAATACTCCTACTTTCATTTTAATCACTCGCCTTTTCTGTATGTTGGAATAACAAATTTATGCTTATTAGTATCATGTAATTTTTTTATTTTTACCTTTGTTTCTTCATCTACGCTATTTTCATCAATCATGTAAGATGCAATATCTTTATACTTAACGCCTAATTTATCTTCATCAGTTTGATTAGATAAACCGTCATTAGGCGTTTTATAAAGTACTTTTTCTGGAACGTTTAAATACTTACCAATCGCTATTACCTCATCAACCGTAAAATCTGCAATTGGTGAAATATCATGAACAGAGTCTCCTCCTTTAGTAAAGTATCCTACGTATAACTCACACTTATTTGAAGTTCCTGCAACAAGATAAGTTTTACCCTTAACGGTTGAATACAAGGCTGCTAAATAATAAAGGGTTGCCATTCTAAGTCTTGGTTTTAGGTTAATGTCACTATTTTTTACTTCATCCATCGTGAAATTACTTAAGTTTCTTAACTCACTTTTAAAACTATCAAACACGCCAGTAATATCAAAGTTAATCATTTCAAATCCATAATAATCGCTAATTAGTTTCGCATCAACTTTGTCATTTTCGTTTGAATGACAAGGCATCGTTACTCCTATTACGTTTTCTTTACCTAGAGCTTTGGTAAATAACGCCGACACAACCGCGCTATCTTTACCACCGGATATACCAATTATAGCTCCTCCTAAATTATTTTTCTTATAATAATCTCTAATAAAATTAATTACGTTATTAGTTTCTTTTTTTACATCAAACATAATTTAACCTCTTTTCTTAATATATTTTTTAGCTCTTCCTAATGTTATTATGGCATTACATCCTTCAATGTAACCTATATCAATTAATTCTAAAGCCTCATCAAAAGTACAATCAAAGTATTTAACGTACTCATCTTTATCTAAATGCTGATTCTTTTTCTTTTCACAACCAGTTGCTAAAAAGCTTTGATTATATGCTGATGAACATCCCATGTCCTGATAAAATCCGCCAAGGCTAATTAACTCATTAGGAACGTATCCAGTTTCTTCTTCAAGTTCTCTTAAAGCGGCAACATACGCATCCTCGCCTTCTTCTATGTATCCTGCAGGTATTCCAATACCAACGGTTCTTTTTGAAAACACCCTTGGCTCTACCGTTAAAATAACGTTATTACAAGAAGTTACAGGAAGGATAATAGCAGCACTACCATCCTTACCATTCTTAACTATTTTTTCTCTTGTTATCGTTTTACCATTATTTAAAGTGCAATCATAAGCTTCACCTTTAATAAACCTTGCTTGTTTATTTAATTTTTCCTTCTTAATGGTCTTAAAATCCTCAATAATCATTTCTAATTCTTTTAATTTTTCTTTCCTCACTTTAAAGCTCCTTTCGTTTTAACGTAACTACTGTTTTCCATTGCAACTTCCGCTGAATGTTTCATCGCCTCTGATAACATGTATTCCTTTAAATCTCTTTCGTTTTCTGATAAGTCAACATAATAAATATGTGGATTAGAAACGTCTGTAATACGGTCTGTTAAAGTTGCAAACTCTGAATCACAATATTTTTTTCTTTCATGAATGTTAGGCTCATCATAAACTAAACTACCATCAATAAAAATCGGTACCATTAGCTCTTTTACGTAATAATCAGTAAGCAAGGTTCTTTTCCATGGATCACGGTCAGAAACTAGCATGTAATTATCCTCAGGAATAACTTCGTTGTGCATTGCTATTACATCTCCTAAGACCTTATGAGTATCTTCATCATAAAAGCGATAAACTTTCTTAAAACCTGGATTAGTCGTTTTAACCGTGTCACCAGAAACTTTTATCTTAGGAATTATTTCTCCGTCTTTTTCTAGTGCCACTAACTTATATACACCGCCTACTCTTTCTTTAGATGCGGCGATGTTATCACCTGCACCTATAGAATTAATTACGGCTCCTTTATTAAGGGAATCTCTTATACTGTATTCATCAAGCCCGTTAGACAAGCATATGGTTGCATCTTTATAACCAGCATCATCAAGCATTTGTCTTGCAGCTTTTGACAAGTAGATTAAATCACCACTATCTATTCTTATTCCTTTTAATTTATAACCATTAGGTTCAAGGTATTCTTTTGCAACCCTAATTGCGTTTGGAATACCACTTTTCAAAGTATCATAAGTATCAACTAAGAATACACAGTTATTAGGATTACTTTTAGCATATTGTAAAAATGCTTCATACTCACTATCAAATGATTGAATCATGCTGTGAGCCATCGTTCCCATTACCGGAATATCATACTTTTTAGCAGCGTATACGTTTGAAGTTCCAGCACAACCTGCAATGTAAGCATATTTACTTGCTTCAATCGCTGAATCTACGCCTCTTGCCCTTCTTGCACCAAACTCCATTACCGGAATTCCTTTTGCTTCATTAGTTATTCTTTTAGCTGCGGTTGAAACAAGTGATGCATGATTAAAGTGTGCAAGTACGGCTGTTTCAATTATCTGTGCCTCTATTATCGGAGCTTTAATAGTAATTACTGGTTCGTTTGGAAATACCGGAGTTCCATCTGGTATTGCGTATATATCACCGGTAAATTTTAAGTTTTTTAAGTATTCTAAAAATTCTTCGGTAAAACTTCCTGTTTCTCTTAAATAGTCAACATCTTCTTCAGTAAAATGCAAATTATTAACGTACTCTATTATATTGTCTAAACCATTTGATATCGTGTATCCACCACCAAACGGATTCTTTCTAAAAAATACGTCAAAGTATGCTACCTCATCTTTCTTTCCAGCATCAAAATATGTTTGAGCCATCGTTAGCTCGTAAAAATCTGTCATCATCGTTTTATTATCCATCATAATTATCCTCTCCATTTCTTTTTATCATTTCGTTAATATCATAAACTAAATTTTTTAGGCCTAGCCTATTTATACGTCTTAACAATTTGTACTCCTGCTTGTTTCATTAACTTAAGTGCCATCTCGTTATGTAAATCACGGTCATGGTATGGCGCGTGATAAGTTTCTATACCATTTTGTGGCACCACTATTTTTACGTTTTTATTTTCCTCATCAAAATAGTTTATCAATGGAACAAAAGCATTTAACACGCATATATCAGAACAACAGCCAACACCAACGATTTCTTTAAGGTTTTTCATTTTTCCTATATCTTTCATAAATCCTGGTGCAAACAACACACTGGTTGAATTTTTTTCATATACTCTTGTTGCATAACGTTCATATGGTTTTAACTCATCCACTAGTTCTGCTTCATTCGTTCCTTTGATGCAGTGCTTTGGAAACTTTTTAAACTCAGCACAATCCTTTTCGTGAGTATCCTTAACAAAGAAAACTCCTTCGCCATCTTTTATAAAACTTTTAGTTAATCTTTGTATCTCAGGAATAATGTGAGCTATATAAGGATCCGCCATAGCACCTTCCTTTACAAAACCATTAACCATGTCAATAACAATTAATGCCTTTTCAATTTTCTCAATATCTTTCATTTAAATTCTCCTTTCTCTTTGTTATTATCTTTTTATTAATAACAAGTTTTAAAAATAATTCAGATTTCTCATCTGTTACTAACATTATATTAATAACAATGTAATTTGTCAACCCTCTTTTTAACATTTTGTTAAAAAGCTATGCAAAAGTTAAAAAAATCACTTAACATATTAAGTAATTTTTCTATCATCTTAAAATTATACCTTTTGTTTGTTTTAAATCATTAACAAAACTTATAGCATTTTCTTTAGAACCCACTTCATCATAATGAATGGGAATAGCAACAATAGGTTTCATTTTATTAACGGCGGATGAAGCCTCATAATCATTCATGGTATAAGTACCTCCTACTGGTACAAATATAACATCACATTTGACGTTTATAACTTCATCAGTTGCATCACTATCTCCTACTACATAATACCTAAAGTTGCCTATTTTAACATTATATCCAAGCCAGTTATACTCTTTTTTATGAAATTGTTTATTCTTATTATAAGCCGCTACAGCATCAAAACAAATCTTATTTTCTTCATAACTATTACCTGGATAACAAACGGTAATAAGTTCCATCGAAATTCCAAAATCTATTAGTTTTTCACTAACATCACTTGGAACAATAAACTTAGTATCACTATTCATTACCTTTTTTATATCTTCTAAAGAAAAATGATCATAATGACTATGAGTAATAAATACATAAGTTGCATCATGCTTGATTTGACTTATCTTAAAAGGATCAAAATATATAACTAAGTTTTCCTTCTCAATTCTTATTGATGAATGGTAGTTTACCGTTATACCTTCTAACACATAAACACCTACTTCTAATTATTATTCTTTTCTTGATATCTTTTTTTGCATTCATCAACTAATTTTAAAGCTTCTTCTTTACCATGGTAATTTCCTACTTTAACTTTAATTTTTTGCAAAGTTTTATAATTTTCAAAGAAGTTTTTTATTTCATCCAAAATAAATGGGGATAAATCTTCTAAAGTATTCACCTCATCATATCTTGGGTCAACGTCAACAACCGATATTAACTTATAATCTCCAAAGCCATTATCAACTGCCTCTAGATAACCGATAACCCTTGCTGGAACGACACAACCAGGATAAGTCGGCTCAGTTCCTATAACCAAGATATCAAGCGGGTCACCATCCGGTGCCAAAGTATCTTCCAAAAAACCATACTCAGCTGGATAACCCATCGCTGAATAAAGTACCCTATCAAGTTTAAATCTTCCTGTTTTATGGTCTATTTCAAACTTATTTCTCGACCTAAAAGGTATTTCAATTATTGCCTCAACAACATCATTCTTCATATTCTTTTTTCTCCTTTACTATACTAATTATAAATCCAATTACACTAAATACCAATACAACAAAATAAATTCTATAAACAATAGCTGTTATTAGATTTATTATTAAAAATATAAAAAACAAAATTTTACTATCAAAGACTTTATTTTTTCCTAAATTAAAGTTACTAATTAAAAATGCATAAAAAACATAAACAACACTTATTATAACTGGTAAAATTTTATCAATACTAAATCTTCCTAAACTAAAAAGAATAAAAACATTTCCAAAATTAGTAATAATCATTGCTATGCCAGCAATTAAAGCTATTATAGAAGCTATTTTAAGCCATATATTTTGTTTCTTTTTTACTTTAGCTTCACTTTCTACTTCTTTAGAACCAGAGTCATAATCAAAGCTATTATTTAAATCATTATTTTGATAAGGTGACGCATTCATGTTGACATTATTTGGTATGCTACCATAGCCTTGATAATTATTACTTTGATTATTAACAACATAAGGTGAATTATCCATTCCACAATTAGAACATATTATCTGTCCTTGTACTAGTACTGCTCCACAATTCTTACACTGCATATTTCCTCCTATTATTAATAGTATAACATATTTAAAAAAACTAGAAACCAGCATTTCTAACTTTTTTATATTTTATTACTATTTTAAAGTGACGCTTGCCATTAAATTATCAAACTTTTTTACATTGACACCCCTTGATAACTTAATTTTTATGTGTCCAGCTCTAGTCCATAATTCAACTTCTGAATTAACATCAATGATTCCCGCTGTTTCAACCGACCACATGTTTATTGAATTATATGGTAATGAATAAACTTCTATTTTTTTGCCAGTTATTCCCTGAGAATCACGAACGATTAATCTTTTGGTTGTAAAAATAGCACAATCACGAATGGTTTTATAAGCTACTACCGCTTCTTCACCTTCGATAAGCATTTCTTTAACATCATTTGGGACCTCACATTCACTAATTAGTGTCCACGTTAATACTTGGTTTGCTTCCATCTTTAACTCCTTTTAAAAAAGCTAGTACGAAACATAATAAGCCTGTACTAGCACTTACAATTAAATTATAACACACTTTATTCTTTAATTAAACTTAAAGATACTTTTTCTTTATCTTTAAAAACTTCTTCTACGTAACAATCAACAATGTCCCCAACGCTTAAAACGTCAGATGGATGTTTAACGTAATCCTTTGAAATTTTCGAGATATGAACAAGACCATCATTATGAAGACCAATATCAATAAAAGCTCCAAAGTCAACTACGTTTCTTACCGTTCCTTGCAATTTCATACCTGGTTTTAGATCTTCTATTTTTAGAATATCGCTTTTTAAAATAGGTTGTGGCATTTCATCTCTAGGGTCCCTATTTGGTTTTTTTAAGTTTTCTATTACATCTTCTAAAGTATAAACATCAGTATTTAATTTTTTTGTATATTCTTCCGTGTTTATATTAGTTAATCTTGAAATTAACATTTCTGTTCCAACATCTTTTAGGGTAAAGCCTAATTCATTTAAAAGCTTTAACGCAACATCATAACTTTCTGGGTGAATAGCTGTTTCATCTAAAATATTATCTCCTTCAGTTATTCTTAAAAATCCAATTGCCTGCTCGTATGTTTTATCCGTTAATAATTTTTGTTTTTTAATTTCGTTTCTAGATGAAATTTTTCCGTGTGAATTACGATAATCTATTATTTTATCAATGTTCTTTTTGGTTAATCCAGAAACATATTTAAGAAGGGCACTTGAAGCAGTATTAATGTTAACTCCAACGCTATTTACTGCCTTTGATACCACGAAGTCCAAACTTTCAGAAAGTTTTTTCCCAGCCACATCATGCTGATACAAACCAACACCAATTCCTTCTGGTGGAACTTTTACAAGTTCTGATAGTGGGTCCTGAAGTCTTCTTCCGATTGACACCGCACTTCTTTTTTCAACCTCTAAATCAGGAAATTCTTCAATCGCAAGTTTTGAAGCACTATAAATAGATGCGCCTGCTTCTGATACAATAACGTATTTACAGCTTAAATTATATTCCTTAATTAGGTCAGCACAAAACGCTTCAGACTCTCTTGATGCCGTCCCGTTTCCAATTGCAATTATATCAACGTTATATTTTTTAACAAGGTCAGCTATTTTATCTTTGCATGATTTTAAACGTTCTTCCGTTATGTTATTTAAAAACGGCTTTATAACACATGAATCTAAGTACTTACCAGTCTTATCAATAACCGCAATTTTACATCCATTAACGTAACCCGGGTCAAAAGCAAGCACTACTTTTTCTTTCATTGGTGGTGTAAGAAGTAAAGCTTCTAAGTTTTTACCGAAGTTTTCTATGGCAGATAAAGTTCCTTTTTCAGTTAAATCTGACCTTACCTCTCTTTCAACCGAAGGAAAAATAAGTCTTTTATAACTATCTTCAATAGCTTCTTTTATGTAAACTGCACAAAAGCTATTATCATTTTTAATGTTTTTCTTTTCCAAAAAATTAATTATTCGTTCTTTATCCACGTCTATTTTAACTGATATTACTCCTTCTTTTTCAGCGCGGTTAACAGCTAATATACGGTGTGGTTTTATCTTTGAGACTGCTTCACTATAGTCATAATACATTTCATATGTTTTATTTTCGTCTTTAGCATCCTTTTTCTTTTTAGTTATCAACGTACCATTTTTATACATGGTATTTCTTATGTATTTACGGTATGAAGCGTTATCACTTATCCACTCTGCTATAATGTATTTAGCTCCCGTGATTGCTTCTTGTTCATCTTTTACTTTATAATTTATAAACTTACTTGCCATTGTACTTATGTTTCCATTTAAAGGACATGACATTATCATTTTAGCAAGAGGCTCAAGGCCGTTTTTAATAGCTTCTGTTGCTTTTGTTTTCTTCTTTTCCTTATAAGGCCTATATAAGTCTTCTACCTCAATTAACTTAGTTGCTTTCATAATTTCACTTTTAAGTTCATCAGTTAAAAGACCTTTTTCATCAATTAGTCTTATTACGTCTTCTTTTCTTTTAAGAAGGTTTACTTGATACTCGTAAACTTCTCCGATTGCCTTTATTTCTTCTTCCGCTAAATTACCAGTAGCTTCCTTTCTATACCTTGCTATAAAAGGAATGGTATTTCCCTCTTCAAGCATTTTTAAAGTTGTTAAAACTTGTTTTTCACTTATGTTTAGATTTAAACTTATTTCTTTTACAATTTCACTATTCATTATTTAACTCCAATCTATTTTAGCTATCAAAAAAAATTATAACACAAATAATCATCTATTTTTAAAAAAATTGGTATAATATACATGGTGATAATAATGAACAACAAAACAATAGAAATATATTTAAATAATAAAGAAGAATATATTAATGAATTTAACGATAAACGTTTATCAAGTAATTTAAGTAATTACATATTAGAAGAATGTAAAGGAATTCCTCATAAAGAAAAACTAACCTTTTTAATAAAAACGACATTTAATATGGATGATAAAGAAAAAGAAAAATTCATCAGCATGCTAAGAAATAACTATGGGCGGACATTAGTGAAATGATGCACGTTTCAAAAAAAATTTACTTAATGAATATACTTCTTTTTTTACTAGGTCTATTCTTTATAATCATTTACTTTTTAATAGCTAATACCGCTATTATATCAGAAGTCATTTTAATAATAGGATGGGTTTTTATCTGGGAATCCACTTATAATTTCTTTTTTAAAGGGATTGAAAAAAAGTTAAAAATATCAAGAAGAAAACAAATAATTAACAGCAAAATAATTTTTGAAAAAATTTAAAAGATATAGCTTAAAAAACTATATCTTTTTCCTTTTTATAAATAATTTTACAATAAAAAATAAGAATATTGCCATTATAACAACATAAATCCAAATCAATACCGTATTAAATATTCCACTGGTATAATTATTTATTACCCCTGGAACAGATTCTGGAATGTAAGTATTTATAAACGTTCTAATTTCTTTAATTGGAATAAATCCATTAATTATGTTAAGAATTCTAAAAAGTATGTCAATCATTCCAAAACCAAAGATATAAGTTTGAAATCTTTTAGCGTATATTACAACAAATACTAACAAAACAATTAATACCACTAAATCGATGTATGCCATATAACTACCTCCTACCATACTAATAAAATGATAGCACATTATAAAAATTGTTACAAGAAAAAAGAAATCATTATCTGATTTCTCATTAATCAATGTCAATTAATTCATACTCTCTAGTTCCAACGCCAATTTCTTCGGCAGCTTCTATCGTATGTATTCCGTTTTGTCTTTCTACTCTTTCTATAAAATGATCTTTTCCAGGGTCTTTAGAGTTATATATTAAGTCAATGCAAGCTTGGTCTATTGCAACTGGGTCTAAACTTGCAAGAATTCCAATGTCTTTCATACATGGGTCTTCAGCAACTGCACAGCAATCACAGTCGACTGATAAATTACACATTACGTTTATGTAAACGATGTTTGGCTTAAAATAATTAACTACTGATGAAGCAGCATCTGCCATGGATTCCAAAAACTTATTTTGTTCTGGAAGATCATTCCAAACCTTAGTTTGGTCAGTATATTTTCCAGCTGAATGAATGTAACTTTTACCCGCGGATGAAGCAACTCCAATTGACAATTGCTTTAACGCACCACCATAGCCACCCATAGGATGACCTTTAAAATGTGATAAAACAAGCATTGAATCATAGTTTTTTAGATTCTTTCCAACAAAGTTTTTCTTTATAACTTTTCCGTTTGGAATGTCAAGCTCCATATCAGGTCCTTCCGCGTCCATTAAATCAACGTTAAAATATTTAGTCCACCCGTGTTTTTCAATTAATTCTTTATGCTTTTTTGTTGAGTTTCTAGCTCCTGCATACGCGGTATTACACTCTACTACGGTTCCACCTACCTTATCTACAATTGCTTTCACAAAAGAAGGCTTTATGTAATTTTGATTACCATCTTCACCAGAATGTAATTTAACAGCAACTTTTCCAGGTAAATTAACTCCGAGTTTTTCGTACATTTTAACTACACTTTCTGGCGTTATTTCCTTAGTAAAATATACTTTTGCTTTTTCCATTTATTATCACCTCAACTATATTATAACACGTATAATTTTACATATAAATTTTTTATTGAATTTTCTTAGTAAAAACATAATGATATTCTAAATAAAAAACATTGACATATCCTAGGATTTGACTTATTATAATTACAAATCAGAGAGGAGAATATACATGTTTGAAAAATATAGTATAAATGATTTATTTTTGGCTATTATTGATGTTGATTACCCAAATCCTTTTGCCAATGACATTAGTGAAGATTCAGTCAACGTCGGTGGTGTTTTTTCTGGTTCAGGCGGAGGATATGGTTACTTAACAATTCTAAAAAAAGATAATGATCATTACGTTGATTTACAAAACTTGGAATATCCAATAACCGATATTAGAAATCCAAGGGATATTAGTTATACCATAGAATACATGGAACCATTAAGCAACTATTACACACAAGATGGTAAAAAGTTAAGTAGAAGAAAAGCAATAAAATTAGCATCACAATATTATGATAGCATTCATGAAAATAATTTAGAACGTCTTTCCAAAAGTAAAAATCTTAAATAATTTATAACGGCTATTATTTAAACTATTAGAAACAAAAAAAGCACTTTATGATGGACTGCACCCCATAGAGTAGACATCAAATAAAAAGCAGTTCAATAAAAATGT
>CAMMVQ010000025.1 GCA_946500425.1 uncultured Mollicutes bacterium
ATTATGGCTCTTTTCTTATATGTAGTGGCTAAAAGTTTGTGTGTAACATGCCCCATTTATGGGAAAATCAAACCTTTTGGTTTGTTTAATGGCAAAAAGCTAGGATTTCAATAGGAAATCCTAGCTTTTTGCATATTAAAGAAAGGTTTGATAGTATGAAATTTAGTAAAGAAAATATGCCGTTAAATAAGAATTTATATTTATATCATAAAAGTATTGTAGTAAATGTGTCTTTATTAAAAGAATTGATAAAGAAATTAGGAGTAAAAATTATGGGGCGTAGAAGATTTGGGGTTACATTATTAAGTACCACATAATTTTATTTGTTTAGCGAAGAAGAAATTCCAATATTTGAAAAATTGAGAAAAATGTAGTAAATTCTAGAAATATTTGTTATAATAGGTTTAGATTTTAAAGGGCTAGTACAGACTTTGATGTTTGGACTAGTTTTTTGTTGGTAGAAGGAGTAAGTAGTATGAAGAAGTTAGTAAGCTATAGCATTTTATTTTTATTATTCAGCGTTATACCGATTTTTAGTGTATCGGCAGGAAGAGGATGTTGTTCGCATCACGGAGGACAGGCATACTGTAGTAACGGAAGATGGGTATGTAATGACGGAACATTCAGCCCTACTTGTACGTGTAGCGGCGGAAATTCGTCAGGTAGCTATAAAAACTATTATAATACAACTACGAAATCAACAACCACAAAAAGAATATATGGTTGTACTGATAGAAATGCTATAAACTATAATTTAAACGCAAGTATATCTGATGGTAGCTGCAATTATGAAAAAACGGAAATTGTTAATGAAAATATTTATTATGATACCGAAACTAAAGGAACATTAACTAGTGGTAAAAAAGAAGTTATTAGAGAAGGAAAGAATGGTAAAAAAGAAGTAACTATTAAAAAGATAGTGGATGAAAATGGAAATACTATTTCAACTGAAAGGCTTAATGAAACTATTATAGTAGAACCGGTAAGTGAAATAATAGAATATCATGCCACAACAAAAGAAACAAAAAAAGAAAGCAATAATACACCGATAATAGTTACAATAATATTATTACTATTAAATGTTTTTTATAGTTATAAAAATAAAGATGCTAATTTGATAATAAATAAGATTAAATCAGCTAATTATTGGATTAAATACATTTTATATTTCTTATATTTTATATTTGTAATACCGGTGTTTATAGATATTATATTAGTGATAATAGATTTATTTAAGAAAAACAAACAAAGTTAAAACTCACTTTTTAAAAGCGAGTTTTTTGTTGTGTTATAATATAGATGGTGAATGTTTATGAATTCTTATATTTATAAAATTAAAAATGCCGTGGAAAAAATTAAGAATGGTAGAAACACTTTATTTTTAGACGGGCGAGAGCTTAAGTTAGTAATATCAAAATTGAAAAAAGATGAATATAACATATATTATCCATATAAAGATAGTGAAAAAGTAATGTTATACACAGGAAAAGTTCCTTTGGTTAAACTTTTTAAGATTAATACTGTCGAAAAATTAAGACATCAAGATATTTTAGGAAGCTTACTTGCGCTTAACATAGATTCATCTTACGTTGGAGACATAGTTTTACATAATGGGAGTTTTTATGTATACTTATCAAGTGAACTTGCTAATTTTGTAAAGGATAATTTAACCATGGTTAGAAAATATAAAGTAACATTAGTAGAAGTTCCTTTATCATTATTATATGATTACAAAAGAGCTTATGAAAAGCACGAAATAATAGTATCTAGCCTTAGAATCGATAGCATCGTATCATCCATCATAAATTCATCAAGAACAAAAGCAATAGAAAAAATTAAGAATAAAGAAGTAATTGTTAACTATGAAGTTATGAACAAAAATTCTTATGTACTTAAGCAAAACGATGTGTTTAGCATAAGAAGATATGGTAAGTATAAGTTTGGTGGGATAGTAAAAAGTACTAAAAAAAATAATTACGTTATTAAATATTTAAAATATTTGTAATATATCTTTTTAATGTTAAATAAGATAAAGTTTAAAAGAACAGTATTCGTTTAAGATTTAAGAAGATGTGATATTAAAATTGAGGATATAAATACTTTATATAAAATGTATGATACAATAAGAATTATAATCATTATTTTAAATAATATAAGAAATATTTAAGGCTTAAAAACATTAATAGTAAATGTAATTATAAATAAAAATGGCTCTATTTTAAAGAGTCATTTTTTTCTTTAATTATGTTATAGTTTTTTAATAATCTTTCATCATTAGGTTCCATGTTTAGTGCTAAAGAGCTATATTTTAATGCTTCTTCATATTCTTCTAAGTTGAAAGACGCAATTGAAAGCAAGTCATAAACCGTGTAATTCCAGCTAAATGGTTCATTTATGTATGATTTTTCGTGTTTTTTAATTTGTAGAGCCTCATGACAATATTTTTTTACTTCGTTCCAATTACCCAGTTCGTATTCTAAAAGAGCTCTTTCCATGTATGGGTCTCTTAGGTATGGGGCTTCATTAACGGCTTTGTCAAGCCACATCCTGGCTTCATCGTATCTTTTAAGATATTTATAACATCTTGCAATAAATCTCATCGATGCACATCTTTCATCTTTCCAAGTTGCACTTTTTAAGTTGAGGTGTTTTATTAAGGTATCAATTGCTTCGTTATATTTTCCATAGAACATGTATTCTCTTCCTAAATAATGAACGTTTCTATCATCCTCAGGATTTTCTTTTACTGATAATTCTAAAAGTGGTAAGTAACTACTCCTAGATTTATTATCATCTGGCCAATGGTCTACGGTTATTTCATCGGTTGTGGCCCAAATTTCTTTATCACCGGAAAATTCAAGTATTTCATGAACTGGATGAATCCATCGAAATCCGTGCCTTGCATGTATTTTTTCAATGTAGAAATTAACCGCTGGGTTGCCATTTTCGTCATGAGACCAATTATAATTATATCTTAAGTGATTAACTCCGTTTTTCCATATGTTTTCTAGTTTTTCTTTCCATCCTTTACTTATTACTTCATCTATGTCAATGCATACACATATATCATAATCTTCTGGAACAAGGTTCAAAGATTCGTTTCTTGCCACATCAAATCTCCAAGGACTTATTTTTTTGATTGTTACGTTAGCACCTAATTTTCTTAATTCATCCGCGGTATTATCAGTTGATCCCGTGTCTAATACGAAAACCCCGTCG
Organism: uncultured Mollicutes bacterium; assembly: GCA_946500425.1. Taxonomy (GTDB): domain Bacteria; phylum Bacillota_I; class Bacilli_A; order RF39; family UBA660; genus Aphodocola. The sequence continues at coordinate 3,220 of CAMMVQ010000025.1, forward strand.
GCTTCTTTGACACGTTCATACCATCTTTTGACAAACTTTTCTTCGTTTTTGCAAATGGCATAAACAGCAACTTTATACTTACTCATAAATAAATCTCCCATCATTAAGTTTTTAAAAAAGAAAAAGGTAAGCGTAAGAAGCTTACCAATTTTATCATTATGGTCCTGTTGGTCCAGTAGGTCCGGTTGGTCCAGTAGGTCCGGTTGGCCCGGTAGCTCCAGTTGCTCCAGTTGCACCAGTAGGTCCAGTTGCACCTGTTGCTCCTGCAGGTCCAGTAGGTCCGGTAGGTCCGGTAGCCCCAGCAGTTCCAGCCGCTCCGGTTGGCCCGGTAGCTCCAGTTGCACCCGCAGCACCAGTAGGTCCGGTAGCTCCGGCAGGCCCTGTAACACCAGTTGCGCCAGTAGGTCCAGTTGCTCCCGCTGGTATTGTTAAATTTAAGAAAAAGTTTGGTGTGGTACCGGTTATACTAGCTGATGCTGTACTTCCAGGTGTTCCCGTTGTAACGGTTCCTATCGTTATTATAGGGGAAGGCCCAGTGGCCCCGGTTGGTCCGGTTGCACCAGTTGCTCCGGTTCCGGCGGGTCCAGTAGCACCAGTTGCTCCGGTAGGTCCGGTAGCTCCGGCAAGTCCAGTAGGTCCGGTTGCACCGGTGGCACCCGTAGCTCCAGTTGCACCAGTAGGTCCAGTTGCACCAGCAGGAATTGCAAAATTTAAAACAGCATTACCACTAGTTCCAGTATTGGTTACTGTTGCAGCACTTCCTGGAATACCAGTCGTTGTTAATCCCACCGTTACGGTAGCAGGTCCAGTAGGTCCGGTAGGCCCGGTAGGACCCTGGATAAATCTAGGACAACAACAATTTTTTCTATTTCTCATTTCTTCAACAGCATTTCTTACTATGTCGCTATCACAAAAATTGTTTTGGTCCATTGGATTTCCGTTCATATGCAAAACTCCTTTCAAAATATAATATGATTTTTATCAATTAAAGAGACATTATGTTTGTTGCATATTGATATAAAATATGATATTATCTATTTGTTTATTTATTCTTAAGGAGAATTACCATGAAAGAAATTATTATTGATGCATTAGTAGATACTTTTAAAATTATTCCTTTTTTATTCATTGCTTTTTTAATAATGGAATTTATTGAACATAAATTTAGTAAAAAAGGAAGGGAAAAAATAAAGAAAGCAGGAAAACTCGGACCGTTATTCGGAAGCTTGTTAGGAGCTATTCCACAATGTGGATTTTCAGCCATGGCAACTAATTTGTACGCAACAAGAATAATAACGGTTGGAACGCTCATTGCAATTTATCTTTCAACTTCTGATGAGATGCTTCCAATATTAATTTCAGAGCGTGCTAACGTTAGTATTATTTTTAAATTTTTAATAATCAAGGTAATAATTGGTATGATTTGTGGTTTTTTGATAGATTTGATAATGAGAAAAAAACATAAAGACGACAATTATGAAATAGAAGATTTTTGCGAAAAAGAACATTGTCACTGCTCTTCCGGAATTATTAAATCTTCTTTAAAACATACTATCAATATAATGATATTTATCCTAATTGTTAATTTAATTTTAAATGCAGGAATGCATTATTTTGGAGAAGAAAAAATAGGTGTTATTTTCTTAAAGAATAGTTTATTTGCGCCTTTTGTTTCGAGTCTTATAGGACTTATACCAAACTGTGCTTCAAGCGTTGTTTTAACCGAACTATATTTAGGCGGTGCAATATCATTTGCTTCATGTTTAGCAGGGTTATTAACCGGAAGTGGTATAGCTTTAGCATTATTATTTAAGGTTAATAAAAATATTAAAGAGAATGTCAAAATTGTTGTTACTTTATATTTGATAGGCTCTTTATCAGGAGTTTTAGTGGAACTTATTGAAAGGTTAGTATAGAACTTTAATAAGTTTTTTTATGTTCAAAAGCTGAATTACTTAATTTGACAAGCTTATAAATGGTTGGTATACTACTATAAATAAGAAGGGATTAATATGAAAAACAAAAAAAATAATAAGCTAACCAAGAAAAATGACAAGAAGGTAAGGGATAATAAAAAAAATAAGATTATTTTGATTATTACAACAATAATTATCGTTATACTGTTAGTTTTAATAATTACTATCTTTAATGGTAAAACAACCATTAAGTGCACGAAAACCACCGATAACGCTGGAATTGTTTCCTCCGATGTTATTACCTTTAACATGAAAAATAAAAGGATTAGTAGCATAACATCGAAAAAGGTTTTATCAATAAGTAAAAACGATACCGACGTTAATTATTTAAAATCAGTTAAAGAAACATTAGAAGATACTTATAAAAACATTGGAGTAGAATATAGTATTGAGCAGAAGGAGAATGAATTAATTATAGATTTAACATATGAAAAGAAAAAAGAATATATTTTAGATAATATTTTTGTTAATCTTGAAAATGAAGGAGTAAGCGTAAACGTGATTTCTGAAGATAGCGAAAATAATTATGCTAAGATTGACTTGAATAAAGAATATAGTAAAGAAAATATTGCCGAAGTATTAGAAAAGGCTAAATTTTCATGTAAATATTAAAAAAATGAAAAAAATGTCGAAAAATGAAGAAAAATATTGATTTTTATCGACTTATATAGTATTATGTATGTGGAAGTAAAAAAACTTCCCTTATTGCTTTAAGAGTACGCCACTTACCCAACGTACTCTTTTTTTTGAAATAATAAAGGAAACCAAAAGGTTTCCTTAATTTTTTTTAACAAGAACTCTTTCTTTTTGTTTTTCTATAAATCTTCCGTTTCCAAATTTTACATTCCTATTTTTTTTAGATGCGTATAAAACGGAAATTAATATTGGGCTACCAATATAATAAGTTTCTTTATTGTTTGTTCCCGCAATACAGTTTTCTTTTTGACTGTATTTATACTTATCTCCTTGTAAGTCTTTTATGCTGATGTTTCCACTAAATCCTTCACTTGTTTTAACCTTTAATTGTTCTTTGGTTATGTAGGTTATAACTCCTTCGAATTCTTTTCCTATGTTATGTTCTAAATATTCAGCAATTCTCATCTGTCTTGCTTCGCGTTCGCATTTTTCAGCTTCAATACTTCTTTCCGTACATTGTCTAGCAACCATGGAAAGGTATTCTTCTAAGTCATTATATTCAAAATGATTACACTTACTGTATAATTTTATCAACCGATGAACCTCTAAATCTGCAAATCTTCTAATTGGTGAGGTGAAGTGTGTATAATTTTTTAAAGCAAGTCCAAAATGACCTATATTTATGTTTGAATATTTTGCTTTTTTCATGGTGTTAGCTAGTAAAAGTTCGGATAAAACCTCGCTATTTTCACATTTTTGTTCAATTGTTTTTTCGACGTTTTGAATAAAACTATTAGTATTTATGTTTTTGCAGTTTTTAAATTTGATTCCTATATTATTTAACATTTCTAAAAATTCTTTAACGTCTTCTTCTTTTGGAGCTTCATGCACCCGGTAAATAAAAGGTAGCCCTAAATAGAAAAAGTGTTGTGCAACAGTTTCATTAGCAGCAAGCATAAAATTTTCGATAATTTTTTCTCCAATTCGTTGAGTTTTTTCTTTAAAATAAATATTGTCGCCTTTTCCAAAAGCTTTAAGTTCATTTTTGCAAAAACTAACATAACCCCTTCTTTGTTTTTCACTTTCCAATATTGATGATAGCTCTTCCATTAATTTAATCTGGTCGTAGAATTCTTTGTATCCCGGAACCGCTTCATTATCTATTAATATTTTATTAACGTTTTCATAAGTCATTTTTTTCTTTGAATTTATGATGCTTTCGTATATGTCGTAGTCAACGATTTTCCCCTTTTTATCAATTATCATCTCACATGTTACGGTTAGACGGTCAACATGTGGATGAAGTGAGCATATTCCGTTTGATAAGATGGCATGTAGCATCGGATTAACCGTGTCATTTACATAAACACTTGTTTTTCTTTCAAAGGCTGCTTGCCAAATCGCGCTTCCTTCTTTTACGTAGTGTGAAACGTCAGCGATGTTAACGTATAGTTTATAATTTCCATTTGGTAGTCTTTCGACACCTACGGAGTCGTCAATATCTTTTGTATCTTCACCATCAATGGTTACTATCATTTTATCTCTTAGGTCTTTTCTTCCTTTTTTTATTTCTTTTTCAGAATCAACAACGGTTGGTATTTTTTCTAATTCCTTTGTTACTTTGCTACTAAACTCTATTGGAAAACCATGATCTAATAAAATTGATTTTTCATCGATGTCAGGTTCGTTTACGTGCCCAATAGTCTTGACGTATTTTCCGTCAAGACTATTTACAGCTGTAAATAACTTTACTAATAAAATTTCTCCAACACCATGTTTATCTATTTCTTTCTGATCTATTCTTATGTAAGTTTTAACCTTTGAATTATATGCGACAAGTTTGTTTTTTCCATTTTCAAAGATTACTTCACACGTTATTTGTTCACTTTTTCTTTTTATTATTTTATCTACCTTAGCATATCTTTGACCTTTATTATCTTTAATTATTTTATTTATTAATACAACGTCTTTATTTAACAATCCGAACCGTTCTTCATTCATTATTATTACGTTGTATCCATCGTTTGTTATAACACACACGTTTCCGTTTTTATCGTGTGTTACTTTCCCGATTGCTGTTCCGCTGTCGACTGATAAAAACAAAACCTCATCATTTTCGTTGGTGTAAATTAAATTTTTATTTTCAAACTCATGTAAGCACTCACTTATTTGCGCGTCGCTTAACCTGTATTTTTTTGAAATTATCCTTTCTAATTCTTTTTTATTTAATTTTCTTGTCTTTGCCAGAAATCTTAAAATTTCTTGATTTATACCCTCCATACTACTTTTACCTTTCTTATAATTACATTATACAATTAATAATCATAATTGTGTCCAATAACTTTAAAAAATTGTGTTATAATGTAGATGTAGAAGGTGGTAGGATGAAAAAAATTATAAGTTTTATTTTAACTATTTTAATAACTTTTTTAATTTTAATTTTAGTTTTAAGCTACGGAATTAAAGAAGCAGCGTTAAATACGATTTCTTCTGTTATCGTAAGTGATGAAGTTGCGAGTGGTGTTGGTGAAACGATTAAAGAAGTTTATCCTGAGATTTCTTATGAAACATTAGATCAAATAGAGGATACGATTAAAAATAGTTCTGAACTAGAAAAGATTACTGAAAAATATTTTGATTCAGTGGTCTTTGCCATAGAAAATGATACCGACGTTTCGTTTCCCGAAACAAAAGAAGAGTTGTTGAACATTATTAACGAAAACGAGAACTTGTTGAAAGAAAACGGAATTTACGTTTCAGAAGAAAAGAAAAACGAGATAGTAGATAAGGCTATTTCTAGTGGCGCAATCGAAAAGACTTACGAAAAAATTTCTAATGAAATTAATGAAAACATGCCGGAAGTACAAAAAGTAATGGTAACAACTTATAATAATATTATTTCTAATCAAGTTAGAATAATTGCATGGGTTGGCATTATAATATCAATTATCTTGATTGCTTTTGTTAAAAAATCTTTCTATAAATTTAGTTTTAATGTTGCGATTGCTTTATTTATATCGGGAGTAATAGCAGCTTTGTTAGCGCCTTTAGTTTCTAATTTTATCGCTGATGGAATTAGTGAAGCCTTGGGAAGAGAAATAGTTATTAACATAAATAACGTGATTAATTATGGATATATATGTTTTGCTTTGTGCGCGTTATTTACGATAGTTTATTTAGTGTTAGATAAAATGGTTTTAGGAGAAAGAAGAAGAGTAGATTATTAAGAGCTGAAAAAAGCTCTTTTTTGTATAATCATAAAAAATTTACATAAAATAAAATAGAATTAAAAAAAATTAGCACTTTTGCTTGACAAGTGCTAAAAATGGTGGTATAACATAATTGAAAGGAAGATGAGGATATATGAGTTTAATGCCTAGAAGTTATTTTGGAGATATTTTTGATGATTTCATGCCAAGTGTGAAAGATGAAAACATGAAGTGTGATATTTATGAAAAGGATGGTAGCTATCACATTGAGATGGACGTACCTGGATTTAGCAAAGATGAGATAAAAATAGAAGCTAAAAACGACTATTTGACTGTTACTGCTGAAAAAAATAGTGAAATAAACGATGAGGATAAAGATAAAAAGTACTTACATCGTGAAAGGACTTATGGTAAATATCAAAGGTCTTTCTACTTAGGTGACTTGGATTCTGAAAACATTGACGCCGAATTTAACAATGGAGTACTTAAAATCGTTGTTCCTAAAAAGGACGAAAACGATGATAAAAAGTACATCGAAATTAAGTAATTTAAAAAGGCTTGTAAATTTTTTATAAGCCTTTTTTGTTTTTTTCTTTTTGTAAGTTTCTATAGAACGGACTATCTAATATGGTCTTATAATCTTCTAAAATTTCTTCAAATGATTCATTATTTAGTTTTTGTTGGGCATATGCCCCTGCTTGAATGTATGCTCTTTCAAATTTTTTCATTATTACCATTATTTGTGCTGGATTCGAAATTTCCATTCCAGAAAAAAGATATTTATTTACAAGTTGGGCATAAGCAATTGGGTCTTCTTTACCAATCAAGGCTTGAACTTTAAGTTCTCCCTTTTCTTCATTGTTTAAATTTTTGTCAAACGAATCATAATGTTCATATTTTTCATCTATGCTCATATCATCATTGTTCATAAAATGTACAATCATTTTTACATAATCTTCTTTAAATTTATAACTTAGTGAGTTATTGGGATTTTCTCCAAAGTCATACTCCATTGGTGCGATTTCAACGTGAGCTTTTATTGTTTGATAAGCGGTTATTACGTTTTTTAAATCTTTTTCTAGACCTGTTAAATAGTTTGCTATTTTATACGTATCATTTCCTAACTTCATGGTGTTATTCATTATTTCTTCTACGTTTTCTGGCATTTTTTCTAATTTTTCTTTTAGTTTTTTTACTAAGTAAAATAGTGCAAGATTAACATTTTTATTATCGGTTTCATAATTTTCTTCTTTTGAAATGTATTCTTTTACGACGTTTATATCATCATAACTTTGTTGAAGATGATTTATTATTTCTTGTATCTGCATCCAACTTAGATCTTGATTTTCCGTCAAACCCATACTTTTTCCTCCTTTATAAAGCTTATTATTATTTTACTATTTTTTCAAGTTAAATTCTACGTTTATGGTTTGGTGTTGTATATACGTTGTAAACCAAATATCCCTTGGCGAAATATGTTTATATAAATAATAGGAAAAATTATAACATCAAAAAGAAAATATGATATAATTTTATTTATAATAGCAAGCTATAAAAAGAAAGGGGTAAAACATGACTGAATTAGAAAGGCTAGACGGATATTTTAGGGCTGCTAATTATTTATCAGCAGGACAACTTTATTTGCTTGATAATCCGCTTTTAAAAAGACCCTTAACAAGGGAAGATATAAAAAAGAAAATAGTTGGGCACTGGGGAACGGTACCAGGGCAAAACTTTATATACACGCATTTAAATAGGATAATAAAGAAGTATGATTTAAACATGATTTATATATCAGGACCTGGTCATGGTGGTAATTTCATGATAGCTAACACTTACCTAGAAGGTAGTTATACCGAAACGTATCCAAACATTACCATGGACGAAGCGGGAATGAAAAAGTTATTTAAGCAATTTTCTTTTCCTGGTGGTGTTCCTTCGCATGTTGCTCCCGAAACTCCAGGGTCAATTCATGAGGGCGGAGAATTGGGTTATTCGCTTTCACATGCTTTCGGAGCCGTATTAGATAATCCAGATTTAATTGCGGCTTGTGTAATCGGTGATGGTGAAGCAGAAACGGGGCCTCTTGCAACATCTTGGCACGGTATTAAATTCTTGAATCCTAAAACTGATGGGGTGGTTTTACCAATTCTTCACTTAAATGGTTATAAAATAAGTAATCCAACCATTTTTTCTAGGATGACTAACGAAGAACTTGCTAGTTACTTTTATGGACTAGGATATAAAGCTTACTTGGTTGAGGGCGATGAGCCCATTAGTATGCATAAAAAAATGGCGGCCACGTTGGACGCGATAGTAGGGGACATAAGTAAAATAAAAGAATCGTTAGATGAACTTCCAAGATGGCCAATGATTATCTTAAGAACACCAAAAGGATGGACTGGTCCTAAAGTAGTTGATGGGAAAAATATAGAAGGTTCTTTTAGAGCGCATCAAGTCCCAATAAGCATGGAAAAAGAAGAACATTTAGCTTTATTGGAAAGTTGGCTTAGAAGTTACCGACCCGAAGAACTATTCGACGATAACGGAAGACTAATAAAGGAGTTACAAGATACTTGCCCGGTTGGTAAAAGAAGAATGGGTGCTAATCCTAATACTAACGGCGGGTTGCTAAGAAAAGACTTATTACTGCCTAATTTTGCAAATTATGCGGTTGAAGTCCCGTCACCAGGTGGAGTTAAAGCTCAAGATATGCTTGTTTTAAGTTCTTTTATAAGAGACGTGTTTAAGAATAATGAAGAAAATAAAAACTTTAGAATCTTTGGACCGGACGAGACGATGTCTAATCGTTTGTATGATGTTTTTGATGTGACTAACCGCGATTGGCAGTTGCCCATAAAGGAAAATGATGAGTACTTATCAAGAGACGGACGGGTAATGGATTCAATGCTTTCTGAGCACATGTGCGAAGGAATGCTAGAAGGATATCTACTGACTGGTAGGCATGGCTTTTTTGCAAGTTACGAAGCCTTCATAAGAATAATAGATTCAATGGCCGCGCAGCACGCAAAGTGGCTTAAGGTATGTAATGAAATTCCTTGGAGAAAACCAATTTCATCACTTAACTTTTTGTTAGCTTCTAACGTGTGGCAGCAAGACCATAATGGTTTTACGCATCAAGACCCAGGATTTTTAGACCATATTGCAAATAAAAAAGTAGACGTTGTAAGAATGTATTTGCCACCTGATGCAAATTGCTTATTATCCTGCATGGACCATTGTTTAAAAAGTAAAAATTACGTTAACGTGATAATTGCTTCCAAACATTCATCATATCAGTGGTTATCAATGGATGAGGCGATAGAACATTGTACTAAAGGTATTGGTACTTGGGATTTTGTAAGTAATGATGCTAATCCAGACATTGTTATTGCTTGTGCTGGGGACACTCCTACGCTTGAAGCAATTGCTGCGACTAAAATATTAAAATCATACGCTCCAGAATTAAGAATAAGATTTATAAACGTAGTTGATTTAATGAAGTTAGATTCAACCACAAAACACCCGCACGCATTAACTGATGGCGCCTATGATGCTTTATTTACTACCGATAAGCCAATTATATTTGCTTTCCACGGTTACCCTACGTTAATACATGAATTAACTTATTTTAGACATAATCATAATATTCACGTGCGTGGTTATACTGAGGAGGGAACGATAACAACACCGTTTGATATGCGGGTTAAAAATAAATTGGATCGTTATAACTTAGTAATTGATGCAGTAAATAACCTAAATTTAGGAGTTCTAGGTAAAAAAATAATTAATGATATGAACGAAAAGTTAAAGGTGCATAACAGTTATATTACTGAGTATGGTCAAGACACGCCAGAGATAAGAGATTGGAAGTTTTAAAGCTTCCAATTTTTTGTCTTTTTTTTGTCATTTTGGTTGATTATTAAATTAGTATTTAGTATACTATAAATATAGGAGGATAGTAGATGAAAAAGATTTTAATGCTAGTTGTTTTGGCGGGAGCTTCACTAGTTTTATCAGGATGTGGAGCTGAGACTTTAACTTGTACGATGTCCCAAGAGCAAACCGGAATGACAATGAATCAAAACGTAGTGGTAAAATTCAACAATAACGAAGTTACGAACCTAGACATGGATATTGACGTAAAGCTGGATGATACTTATAAGGCTTATTCTAGTACCATGAAACAAATGTTAGAAAGTGAATTTAAAAACTATGAAGAAAATGGTGGTAAGGTTGATATAACCGAAAATAATAACGGTTTAAATGTTAAAGTAGGTTTTGATTTAGATAAGATGAGTAAAGAACAAAAAGAAAACTTAAATCTGATCGATACTTCCGGAACTAAAGCTGCTACTCAAAAAGATTTAGAAGATGCTGGATATACTTGTAAGTAAGTATATCTTTTTTATTTATACGACATAATATTAACGAGGTGATAATATGTCTAAGGTATTAATAATAGTAGGATCAAGAAGGGAAGGAAATAGTTTTAATTTAGCAAACAAATTAAAAGAGGAATTAAAAAAAGATAGGATAATATCTAAAATAATAACACCTGGTAATCAGAAAATATATTTATGTACCGGGTGCATGGATTGTGATGAAAATGGCGCTTGTGACTTTAAGGATGATATGGAAGATAACATAAAAAAAGTCTTAGAAAGTGATGCATTAATTTTTATAACACCAACTAGGTGGAATACTTTATCAGGAGATTTAAAAATATTTATGGACAGGTTAAATCCTTTATACACCAAAGGAAGCTTAAAGGATAAAAAGATGATATCAATTGCCATTGCGTCTAAAGGTAAGGAAGAGTACTCATCGGATGGTGCGATTTATGCTTTATCTTCCTTTGCAGACAGTGCCAAAATGAAGGTTGTGCTAACACGTCAGTTTAACAATTGTTTAGATGCTACTGACATTTTAGAAAAAGAAGATGAGATAAAAGAACTTGCAAGTGATATCAAGAAGAAAATAAGTTGCTGAAAAGCAATTTATTTTTTTATTTACACCCGACTATGTTATAATAAATTTTATGAAAGAGGTGTATTATTTTGAAAAAAGTTGTTTTAATAACAGGAGCATCAAGAGGTATTGGGAAGGCTACAGCAATAGAATTTGCAAAAAAAGGTTACGATGTGGCAATTAACTATGTATCTAATGATGATGCAGCAGAAAGTTTAAAAGACTTACTAACGGAAAATTATGATACTAACGTAATGACATGTAAGTGTGATGTGGTAGATGAGGTTAAAGTAAAAGAAATGGTAAAACAAGTAATTGATTACTTTGGAAAGATAGACGTACTTGTTAATAATGCTGGAATTGCAATTGATACAACGTTTGAGGATAGAACCGTAGAGAACTTTAGAAAAATATTAGATGTCAACTTAATTGGACCGTTTATAGTTTCAAGAGAAGTTGGTAAATATATGCTTGAGCAAAAAAGCGGTGCTATTGTAAATGTTTCATCTACAAATGGATTAGATACATATTATGAATATAGTTTGGATTATGATACTTCTAAAGCTGGCTTAATTAATTTAACTCATAATTTATCAGAATATTTTGCCCCTTATATAAGAGTTAACGCAGTTGCTCCTGGTTGGGTAAATACCGAAATGAATAAAGAATTAGATTGTGATTATGTAAAAGCGGAATGTGAAAAAATTTATTTAAGAAGGTTTGCAAAGCCAGAAGAAATAGCAAAAGCTATATACTTTTTAGCAAGTGATGATGCAAGTTATATAAATAATGAAGTTTTAAGAGTAGATGGTGGGGCGGATCACCAATAAACTTAGGAGTAAATTAGTTTGCAGTATTTAACTTTTTTACCTTAAATAAATAAAAAAGGAGGAAAGTATATGAATGAAAACAAACTAAAGACGATAACAAATTTATTTGAAGGAAACGAAATAAGAAGTGTATGGGATAGTGAAAAAGGAGACTATTATTTTAGTGTTATAGATGTAATAACTGTATTAACAAATAGTGAAAGGCCAAGAAAGTATTGGAATGATTTAAAATTAAAATTAAAAAAAGAGGGGAGTCAGTTGTCCGAAAAAATCGGACAACTCAAAATGAAATCTCAAAAAGATGGTAAAAATTATTTAACCGATGTTTTAGATACAAAAGGTATATTTAGATTAATAGAATCAGTACCAAGCCCTAAAGCAGAACCTTTTAAACTTTGGTTAGCATCTTTAGGTAGCGAGAGGATAGATGAAGTATTTGATCCTGAAAAAGCGGTTAATAGAGCAGTTAATTATTATCGTAATAAAGGATATTCTGATGAGTGGATAGAACGAAGACTAAAAGCAATCTTAAATAGAAATAAATTAACTAAAGTATGGAAAGAGAATGGTATAAAAAAAGATTATGAGTATGGTATTTTAACAAACGAAATATATAAGGCTTGGTCTGGTATGAAAGCATCAGAATATAAAAAGTTTAAAGGAATAAGAAAAGAATCACTAAGGGATAACATGAGTGATTTAGAGTTATTACTTACTGATATTGGAGAAGTAACAACAAGAGAGCTTGCAAAAGAACATAAACCATTTGGATTAGAAGCTAACAAAGTTGTTGCTAAACAAGGAGGAGAAATAGCTAGTAATACTAAAAAAGATATAGAAAAAAAGTTAGGAAAGAAAATCATTAATAGTAATAATAACTTAAGTTATAAATATTTAGAAGAACAAGAAAAAATAGAAAACAAATAGGAAGTGACTAACTATAAGAAGTCAAGACATTTTTTTGAAAAATCCTAAAAAG
>CAMMVQ010000026.1 GCA_946500425.1 uncultured Mollicutes bacterium
TTGTTTGTTATCTACTAAATAATTAAAAATGTAACATTTCTAAAAAATCTTAACATAATTTTATAATTATTTATGAAATCTTATCAAGTATTGCTTTTAATTTTAATTCTTCATCTTTTAGTTTACCCTTTTCTTCTGCAACTATTTTTTCAGGAGCGTTATTAACGTACCTTTCGTTTGACAAAAGTTTTTTTCTTCTTTCAATACTTGATTCCAGTTTCTGTTTTTCCTTTAATAGAAGTTCTTTATCCTCTTTGGTTTGGTTAACACTCTCATAACATAATGTTATGGTTCCGTGAGAAAATAATATATCTAAAGTATTATAATTATCTTTAACTTCATCAATTATTTCACACTTAAGAAGTTTGTTTATAACTTCTTTATTATTATCTATTATTCCCCTATTTTCATCTTCAAACTTATTAACGATGAAAAAGTTCTTCGGAAGATTATTTTCAGCCTTAGCATTCCTAATGGATGCAACCACTTGAATTAAAGCGTCTATTTGTTTTTCCTCTTTTAAGAAGGATAAACTAGCATCATATTTAGGATAGCTACTTATTATAATTGAATCGCTATCTTTAACTGGTAAGGCGTCATATATTTCATCTGTTACGTACGGCATAAAAGGATTAAGCATCTTTAAAATACAAGTTAAAACATAAATTAAGGTTGATTTGGTGCCAATTTTATCACTGGTTGTTTTACTATGTTCAATGTAAGTATCACAAAAATCTTCCCATACGAATTTATAAAGTTCGTTCCCAACTAAATTAAAGTTGTATTTATCCATGTTTTTAGTTACGCTTTTAATAGTTTTGTTTAGCTTGCTTAAAATCCACTTATCACTTAATGATAATTCATTTAACTTTATCTCTTTTAGGTCCCCGGTATTCATAAGTACGTACCTTGAAGCGTTCCATATTTTATTAATGAAGTTCCATGAACCTTTCACCTTTTCTTCATCATACCTTAAATCCTGTCCAGGAGAAGAATTGGTAGTCAAAAAGTATCTTAAACTATCCGCTCCATACGTATCAATTACGTCCATAGGATCAACGCCGTTACCTAACGATTTAGACATCTTTCTTCCTTCTTTATCACGGATAAGACCATGGATTAAACAGTCCTTAAAAGGCCTTTTTCCAGTAAATTCCAATGATTGGAAAACCATTCTGCAAACCCAGAAGAAAATGATATCATATCCAGTAACCAACACGTTATTTGGAAAATACCTTTTAAAATCATCGGTCTCATTCGGCCAACCAAGCGTACTAAACGGCCATAACGCGGATGAAAACCAAGTATCCAAAACATCTTCATCCTGCTTCCATCCCTCTTCTTTAGGAGCCTCTTTACCCACGTAAACTTTATCTTCCTTGTACCAGGCCGGAATCCTGTGTCCCCACCATAATTGTCTTGAAATACACCAATCATGGCAGTCACTCATCCAGTTAGTAAGGACCTTTTCAAACCTGTCCGGAATAAAATTAACCTTCGTATCTTTATCTTTTTGATTTTTTAGTACGTTCCTTGATAACTCGTCCATCTTAACAAACCATTGCTTTGACAAGTAGGGTTCTACCTCTACTCCAGTACGCTCTGAATGCCCTACGTTATGAGTGATTTTTTCTGTTTTTATTAACAAATCTTCCTTTTTTAAATCTTCAATTAAAGCCCTACGGCATTCATACCGATCCATTCCGTTATACTTACCTGCGTTTTCGTTCATCGTTGCGTCTTCGTTCATAACGTTTATTCTAGGCAAATTATGTCTTAACCCAACTTCAAAATCGTTTGGATCATGAGCCGGGGTAATCTTAACAACACCAGTTCCAAACGTTGGGTCTGCATGCTCATCACCAATAATTGGAATAAGTTTATTTACCACTGGTAAAATAACGTTTTTACCAATTAAGCTCTTATACCTATCATCATCAGGGTTTACCGCAACCGCGGTATCACCAAACATCGTTTCTGGACGAGTTGTTGCAACTTCTAGGTACTCATCACTATTCTCAATAAAATATTTTATGTGATAAAAAGCACCGGGGATGTCTTTATAGATAACTTCCTCGTTAGACAATGCGGTTTTTTGTACTGGGTCCCAGTTTATTATCCGTTCACCACGATAAATGTATCCTTTGTTATAAAGGTCCACAAACACCTTGGTAACCGCCTTATTAAGTCCTTCGTCCAAGGTAAAACGCTCCCTTGAATAATCCAAACTAAGGCCTAGTTTAGCCCACTGACTACGAATGTTACTTGCGTATTCTTCCTTCCACTGCCAAGCTTTTTCCAAAAAGCCTTCACGTCCTAAATCACGCTTGTTAACTCCTTCTTTTCTTAACTTTTCAGCAACTTTCACCTCGGTTGCTATCGCAGCATGATCCATACCTGGAAGCCATAAGACATCATAACCGCACATCTTCTTATATCTTATAATTATATCCTGCAACGTAGTATCCCAGGCATGTCCTAAATGTAATTTGCCAGTTACGTTTGGAGGTGGAATAACAATTGAAAACGCTTCTTTCGTTAAATCTCCAGCCTTAAAATAATTATGTTTTAACCATTTATCATACTTTCCTTTTTCTACTTCTACATGATTATATTTTTTTTCTAACATCTCTATCACCCTTTCTTAACGCATTAAAAAACTCATCCAGTAAAAGGACGAGTTTTCCCGCGGTACCACCTTAATTCGTGCAACAAGCACACACCTTAAATCCTTAACGCGGTTAAGTACGTAAACACTTACTTAATTTCGGCATTTAAACTCCCAAGCTACCTTCACTAAAAGTTTATGTCGCTTTCCACCCAATAGCAACTCTCTTTAATAAACTTATAAGTTACTCCTCTTGTTCATCGTTTTTAAACATTATTAGTAGTATAGCAGATTTTTATTTTTAAAACAAGTAATTTACTCACAAATATCATAAAGACTTAAATTATACGTTTGATTTGCTATCATATCTTTTATTAACAAGTTAGCATAGCTTTCTGGCTTAGGCAAAGAAGGTTCTTTTTCTGGAGGAATTATTGTGGTTCCGCCTAATAATAATTCATCTCTTGCAAAAAAGTAAGGAGAAACCCTGTTCTCATTATTAAACAAAGCCACCTGATCAAACTCCTTACCAGAAGCAAGGTTAAAATTATCATCAACGTATGCCTTGGAAGTGTCATACCCGTTATGTGTAAGAGCCCAAAGAGCCAATACCAAAGCGTGAGCAGCACGAACACTCGATCCGTCATTAGATGAGTCGGTTGCAATTGAGCTAGGTACCAAGTCATAATACAATACCTTATTAAAAGTACTTACGTTATAATCATCTTTATACCAATTATCTTCACTTAAATTAAATACGTACAAAACCGGAAAATATTTTATTTTTGTAACGGCTCCATCAGCACCTACAGTATCATAATTAAAAATGTTTCCTTCAAACTCACCAAAATTAGAAAGCACGCTCTCAAATTGTTCAAACTCATCCGCGTACTCAGAATTTTCTGGTGATACGGGATTTTGACAAGCAATCATATCATCTAAATATTTAGAATAACACTGAACGTCATCAACTCCATCAAAGTTTAAATCAACGGTGTTTTCAACGCCAGAAGACGGGTACGCTAACGCTTCATAAAGTTCTATTGACCCTTCTGAACTCAACCCAATTACATTTGAAAGATTATCATAAACTGTTTCTGGGAAAGCTACCGATGATACTAAAGATTTTTCAATTTTTCTTTCGGAATCAGAGATGTTAACACTTTTAAGAGCTACATCAATTATAGGTTCTGGTTCTTGTGTTTCTTGTTTATTTTTTAAATCAATACCCGAGCAAGATATACTGTTGCCGTTTTTATCAAGACAGCTAACAGCAATGTTTTTATTATTTTTACTCGTTCCCTCAATAACTCCGTTATTTATTTTTAACCCAAAATCTCTAGGCCAGTACATCGTACCATACCTACTATTTATTCTAACTAAAATATCATTTTTGCTCTCATACCAATAATAATCATTTTCTCCAATCTTATTAGTACCACTGGCAACACAAGTACCTTTTCCCGAAACAATACCCGTTTTTACTTGTTGTGCCCTAAAATCAGAGCCGTCAATCAAATCGTTATTAGAGTTTCCGACCGTGCTATTAGAAGAAGAAAACATCGCTAAAGTAGCTCCTAAGAAAAGCAAAAAAGCAATTAATAACGTGTATAAAACCGCACTAACCGCAAAGCCCTTGTTATCAAGCATCAATACCAACTCCTATCATATAATATATATTAACATTTTTTTTATTAAAAAACCATATTTAATTAAAAATATGGTTAGCAAACAATAAGATTGTCACATATAATATACAAAGGTGATAACTATGTGGCGCAATAATTTATTTGGGGGTAAAAACACTAAATACTTAATTCTGGTAATGGCTTTTTGCTTTATAACGTTTTATCAGGCAATATTAACCCTGATTTTATGCGCGAGACTTCACGTTTTTTTACTCTTCGTAGATTTAATAATATTATTTTTCGGTTTCTTTTGCCTCGTTTTCCATAAATAAATGGTCAGTGGTATATAAATAATTGCATAGCTTTCCAACGTTAATTGTGTTTTCAAACTCAAAGTTTGTAAACTCTAGTTTTTTAGGAATGAATAATATTATGTAAAATAGTTTTTTTTCTTCTTCTAAAAACGGAAATTTATTACTATATTCTTTATATAAAACGTTAAAATCATACTTGTCATAGTTATTTTTATATAACTTTATGAAATCATATATAGGTAAATCATACGTTGCCTTATCCCAGCTAATTAAAATGTTATCTTGAGCCCTTATCAAATGTTCCGGGGACAAATTATTATGTAAAAGAACGATTCTTTTTCTGTTTTTAGTACTTGCTAAGTCATACCAATCATCTAGTTCTTTTTTACAAAAATTAAGGCAAGAAAAAATAGAGCTACAATTTCTAGCAAGCAAATATTCACTAGGACTCATAAATATTTTGTTTTCTATCATCGTCATTAAATCATCATAATAATTAAAAGTATTTGTTATTTTGGCATTTAATTTTTCATATATTTCTTTTACTTCATCTATTGTCATATCTTTATAATACGCGGTCTTATTGTGAAGAAGAGCATCCATTTTAACCAGGTCGCTTACCCTTTGCTCAGTTGGTGTTACATTATCTTCTACGTAATCATATACGTAACCTTCGTTATTACAATAATTAAGTCTTGGAACATAACCAAATCCTCTTGAGTTTAAATAATTATAAAGGCTTATGATGTTGTTGGTATTTCTTTTTGCAACGTATTTATTGCCAGTTTTATCAGTATATATTACCGCGTTATGAGTAAGTTCATACCTGCTTGCCGTTGGACATTGCTTTTTAATTACTCCCCTTATTAAAGAATTATTCATTATTTAAAGGGATTATTAGTTTGGTTCCTTGGGTTATATTATCTAAAGTATTATATTTTTCTAGTTCTTCAGTACTTACGTTATATTTATTTTTAATTGTTTCAATCGTGTCATCATCTCTTACGATATGTACTTTATACATTACGTATTCTTCTTTACTTGATAACAAGGTAGAAGAAAAATCACGTGCCACGTCAACTTTAGTTTCTTCGTTAGTTGCTTCGCTAACGGTTTGGGTTAACACCTCTTCGTTTGGTTCCACTTTATCATTCCTTTCTATTTCAACGTCATCATTTGCCTTTTCAACCTCATTCCTTTCTTCGTTATCATGAATGTCTATTTGCTCTATTTCATCACCTTCATGATTATCAATAGCCTTTACTTCATCTGTTTTTACTTCTATTACCTCTTCCGGTTTTACTAAAACAGGCTCTTCTATTTCTTTTAAGACCGGAGCTTCTTCTTTAGCGTAAACCAAATTATTAACTAAAACATCAATGTGAACTCTTAATATCTCATCATTAATTATTTCATAATAAAAGTCGTCAATGTCAATTTGAACTTTGCTTGCATCATACTTATCATCTAAGGTAATATCAAAAGGTATAACTTTTTCAAATACTTCTTCGTTTATGCTGATATCATTTATTTTGTATTTACCACTAACGGTAAAATCACCAACGATTGAATCATTGTTTTCCATTTGTAAATTATGTTCTAAAGCAATACTGGTTATTTCAGATATCCTGGTGTTAAAAGTTAAATCTTTTACAAATGGTATTACTTGTTTCATATCCTCATCTCCATTCAATAAAATATATGTATAAAAAAAAGAAAAATGTTAGTTTTTCTTTTTTTTACCAAATAAATCATCGTAAATCTCTTGATAATTTTCAACCGTTATTATTTTAATGTCCTTTCTTATTTCTAACGGAATATCATCTACGTCCCGTGCGTTACTTTTAGGAATAAAAATCTTTTTTACTCCCGCGTGATAAACGCCTATCGCCTTTTCTTTTAGCCCACCTATCGGAAGGATTTTTCCGGTAAGAGTTATTTCCCCAGTCATGGCAACGTCGCTTGAAACACTTTTATTTAAAAGCAAGCTAATGATAGCCGTTGTAAGCGCCGTACCGGCGGATGGACCATCTTTTTCAATTGCCGCTTGAATAGCGTTAACGTGCAAGCAAGCGTTTTCCAACTTAGTTACGTCCACCTTATAATCCTTAGCGTGGCTCTTAACGTGACCAATGGCGATAAGAACACTTTCTTTCATTATTTTCCCCAAGTTACCAGTTAATTTAACGGTATCTTTAGAAGGATAAGAAACAACTTCAATTGGTAATACGTCACCACCATAACTAGTATAAGCCATGCCGTTTACGATACCTGGTAAATCATTTGCCAAGACCTCATTGCTATCATAACGTGGTTTTCCTAAGAACTCCTCTACTTTCTTGTCGGTAATCTTAATACTAATGGTATCTTTTTGTTCTTCTAACATTAGTTTAACACATTTTCTTATGATTTTATTAATCATTCTCTCGAGTTCTCTTACTCCGGCTTCCTTAGTGTATTTTCGTATTATGGATAGAATAACTTCATCAGAAAAACTTATTTCGTTATTGTTTAATCCGTACTCTTCACACGCCAGCTTAATCAAGTGTTCTTTAGCAATGAAGAGTTTTTCATACTCCGTATAACTTGATAACGTAACGATTTCTAAGCGGTCCCTTAACTCCTCTGGAATTTTATCTAAATAATTAGCCGTTAAAATAAACATAACCTTTGATAAATCATACGGTTCTTCAACGTAGTTATCATAAAATTTATCATTTTGCTCCGGATCTAAAACTTCTAGTAGGCTACTTGCAGGGTCCCCCTTAATATCTTTCGTCATTTTGTCTACTTCATCAATTAAGAATACCGGGTTGCTAGACTTGCACTTTTTTAAAGCGTTTATTATTCTACCAGGATTAGCACCCATGTAAGTACGACGGTGTCCAACTATTTCCGCCGGATCATTTACACCACCAACCGATATTTTAACAAACTTTCTTGACATTGCCGTTGCAATTGACCTGGCAAGAGAAGTTTTTCCTACTCCCGGAGGCCCTACCAAGCAAATGATAGGAGCTCTTTTAGACACGCTTCTTGCTTTTACCGCTAAATACTCAACGATTCTTTCTTTTATGTCTTCTAATCCATAATGGGTTGCAGCAAGTTCTTGTTTTACCTTCTTTAAATTGGTATTGTCTTTAGTATAAGTATTCCATGGCAAATTTATTAAAACGTCTATGTAATTTCTTATGATACCAACCTCAGGCGACGCCGAAGGAGTTGACTCATATTTCTTAAGTTCTTTTTCTAGCTTTTTAATTACGTTTTTTGGGGCTTTTAAACGATTTATCTTTTCTCTTATTTCGGATGCATCATCATCTTTAGAAGAAACGTCACCCAATTCTTCCTTTATTATCCTAATTTTTTCTCTTAAAATAAATTCTTTTTGAGACTTATCCAAACCCTTTTTAAGTTCGGAATCGATTTTTCTTTCGATTTCAAAAACGTCTAATTCTTTTTGGATGTCTTCTAAAAGCATCATAACCCTGGTATGAGGATTAATTGTTTTTAAATACTCGTTTTTCCTCTCGTAAGTAAGGGGCATGAAATTAGCAACAACGTCAACTAATTTACTTATTGCGTTTACGTCACTTACCTGTGCCAAGACACTATTTGAAGCGTACGGAACTGTACCAACGTATAATTCTAAGTCGCTTTTAACCTTTCTTACTAGGGCCTCTTCATCTTCTTTATCTATTGCGTACCTGGTTGGCTGTGAAACTAATCCAGCAAAAACTTCCGTTTCGTTTTCATAAGGAAAATACTTATCAATTTTGGTTCTTTTTTTACCTTCTATTGTAACTCTTACGCCACCGTTTGGTAAAATGGTTTTTTTACTTACTTTACCTATTACGCCTAGCTTTGGAAGTTTATTTACCTCTATTCTTTCTTCCATATAATTATCTGGTGAAACCAAAAGAACTAATCCCTCGTGGGAAGCGTTCGCCAAATCTATTATCCTAGTATCAAGTTCATCAATTAAATCCATTTTTAATTCGGCATAAGGAAGAACAACAATCCCTCTTAATAATATCACTGGCAAACTATTTTTTGTCATACGTACCTCCTTAAGCAATTACAAATTTTACTTTTTATTATAAACCATGCATGCTAAAAGTCAAGAAAATTGTCGAAAATTTTCTTGGTAATTTATAGTGAACGAAACATAATTAAAATAACACCACTAGGTGTTATTTTTTTAACATTTCAATTACTTTTTCTACTTTAAGGTCATACTTAAGCATTTCTAAGCCACCAAAAGCTTTGATGTATTCATCTTTATCCATGTTATGCTTTTTAGCTTTCTCTTCAGCGTCCTTATCAGCTTCTTCATCAGTGACTTCTATCTTTTCTTTATCAATAATCTCTTCAATAGCAAACCTTAACTTAATTCTTTTTTCAGCCTCATCGTGCATTTGTGCCTTTAAAGCGTCCTCACTTGAATTAGTATATTTATAGAATTGTTCTAATGTTAAACCTTGCATTTTTAGCCTTTCTTCATATTGTTCAACCATTCTATCCAATTCTTCGTGAATAAGCTCATGAGGAACTTCGACGGTGGTTTCTTTTAATAAAGCTTCAAATAAATCATCTACGTACTTATTTTCAGCATCGTACTCTTTTTGTGCCTTCAACGCCTCTTTTACGGTCTTTTTTAAGTCTTCAACGGTTTTAACATCGTCCAATCCTAAGTCCTTGAAAAACTCTTCATCTAACTCCGGATAAACTTTTGTTTTAACTTCGTGAACGGTAACTTTAAACACAACTGGTTTTCCCTTTAATTCCGCAGCATGATAATCTTCTGGGAAAGTTACCTTTACATCTTTTTTATCGCCGGACTTTAATCCTACTAACGCCTCTTCAAAACCAGGTATAAAAGAATGACTACCCAACTCCAAAGAATAGTTTTCAGCCTTGCCACCATCAAAAGCCTTGTCTCCATCAAAGCCTTCAAAATCAATTATTACGGTATCACCATTTTCGGCCTTTCCTTCTTTAACTTGTAAATCTGCATACTGTTTTCTTGCGTTTTCAATTTCCGCTTCAACGTCCTTATCAGTTACCTTTACACTAGGCTTTTTAACTCCTAAATCAGTATATTTATTAATTTTAACCTCTGGTTTAGTAGTAAAAATAAACTTATATGTTACACCGTCTAAATCCGCTTTAACTACTTCTACTCTAGGCTGAATAATTGGGGTTCCATCAAACTTCTTTAACGCCTTTTCATAAGCCATTTGTAGTGAACCTTCGGTCGCTTCAGATACTAGCGCTTGTTTTCCGTATTTCTTTTCAAAAACGCTTCTTGGTGCCTTTCCTTGACGAAAGCCATCAATCTTAACGGTCTTAATAACCTTCTTAAAAGTATTATCTAGTATTTTATTCCATTCATCCCCACTTATTTCAATGGTAACTTCATGAATGTTTTTTGCTTTTGCCATATAATAATTCCTCCTAAAACAAATAGTATTATAACTTATTTCTTGTTATTTTACAAGCTATAAAATTTTTTGTCTCACATCATTTACAATTATATAATTTTATCATAAACTAAAAGAACGTCTATTTGACGTTCTTTTAGTTATGCAACCTTTACAATTTTAATGTCAAAACTTCCGTTAGGACTTTCAACTGATGCCACGTCTCCTTCTTTCTTGCCCATTATAGCAATGGCAATTGGAGATTCATTAGATATTTTATTAGTAAAAGGATCTGCTTCGTTAGTTCCAACAATCGTGTACTGTTCTTCCTCATCATCATCGTACTTAACGGTAACCATTGAGCCCACCTTTACTTTTCCATCATTGTTATTTTCAATTATTATGGCATGTTCAAGGGTATATTCTATTTCTTTTATTCTGGCTTCTAATTTTCCTTGACGTTCCCTTGCCGATGAATACTCGGCGTTTTCAGATAAATCACCCAAGGCACGAGCCTCTTTAATCGCGTTAATAACGTCAGGACGTTCTACCTTTTTTAAATGGTCTAATTCTTCCTCGAGTTTAAGAAAACCTTCGCTTGTTAAATAAATTTCTTTTGCATCTTTTTTCATTTGGTTCACCTCTTTTATTTAAAACCCGCGTATAATGTTACTACAAAAAAAATATTTTGTCAATCTAAAAAGTTGACACGCATCATCGCATTTACCGGAACCATTTTATCGCACCTAATCCTAACTACTTGTCTTGGGTGTCTTGCGGCTTCAAGTGCCTTCCCCTCATCATCGCTTAGACCATCAACCACGAATGAATAATCATCCATTTTAGGGGCAAAAACAGTTACCTTATCACCGTTCTTAAAATAATTACGTTGTTCCAATATTATCTCTTTTTTAGTCTCATCATAGCCTAATACAACCCCTAAAAAGTCCTGGTTTGAATTTTCTTGCCTTCCCAGGTAATACTGTTCATCTTTTCCTGGAAAAGCGTTAAAAAATTGTGGTGCTACTTCCCGGTTAGCACAGCGTTGTAATATTTTTATAGCCCTACTAATATATGCTTCATCACGCAAATTGTTTACATACATATCAATTAGTCTTCGGTAAGTTAAAATGGTGGTTGCAACATAATAACTAGAGCGCATCCTTCCCTCAAGCTTGAAAGATGAGATTCCAACGTTAATCATTTCTTCTAAATACGAAGCCAATGACAAATCTTTTGGGGCGATAGAAAAATTATCATCATCCGAAACTAACGCGCTATTTTCGTCATACAAATTAAAATTAAACCTACACACCTGGCAACAACCACCACGGTTTGCATCACGGTTGGTAAAATAGTTTGATAGAACGCAACTTCCGGATATATTTGTACACATTGCTCCGTGAATAAAGCATTCTATCTCAAGCGCCGTTTCGTCGATTATCTCCTTTATGTCTTTTTTTGAACATTCTCTTGCTAGAACAATCCTTTTAACCCCTAAGTTTTTATAATACTTAGCGGCGTCTTTATTCATAACTGATGCTTGGGTACTAAGATGTAATTCTAAGTTTGGGGCCCATTTTTTTGCTACGTCTATTACTAATGGGTCACTAAAGATAACCGCATCAGTTCCTATTTCATAAAGTGATTTTAAGTACTCTCCCAACCCACTCGTATCCTCGTCATGAAACACGATGTTTACCGCAACATACACCTTGGCATTATTCTCGTGAGCGTATTTAACCCCTTCTTTTATCTCCTCTAAGTTAAAGTTTTTGGCGTTAGCTCTTAAACTATACTTATTACCGCCAATATAAACGGCATCCGCCCCATACATAATAGCAAATTTTAATCTATCTAAATCCCCAGCGGGCGCTAAAAGTTCTACTTTTTTATTCATTATTCTTCACCTTGTACATCGTTTTTACATTTATAAAACCAGTGTTGGCACCATACTTTTCGTTTATCATTTCACTCTTGGATAAATCTCTTTCATAAAATGCTTTTGCAACCATCGGCAAACAATCTCCATCAAGCATATAATCATCAATGATTAAGTAATCTACTGATAATTCATCAATCACCCTTAGTAAGTTTAGTGGTTTGCCGGAAAAAATATATGTTCCGGTTTCTTCTTCCTTAACCAAATAATAATCATCTTTTTTATTTTCCCTTATAAAATAATGGTCACTTCTACCATCTTTATTAAAGTATTCCATGTAATTACTGATTAGTTTTCTAGCCGAAGAAGATAGATGAGGAAGCCCAAAAACTTGTTTAAAAAGCAACGCTTTGGTATTTTTACTTATTAAATTTATCTCGTCTTTAGTAATGTCATTGGTTAGGACAACTCCTGCAACACCATTATTATAATAATGGTTAATCGTTAAAGAAGAGTTGTTCAAATGGGTTTGGTCCAATATTATATTGGTTTTTAAATCGTAGGTTAAAGCGGCCACATCACCCACTATTAATCCTTTTATACCAAGTCCGTCAAGTTCGTTTAAAACGTTTTTGTAATCATCTAATTCCCAGTTATAAATGGTTCTATTTAAAGAAACAAAAACTTCTTTTTTTGTTTCTTTAACAATTTTTTTAATTTCTGATACATCATAGGTTTTTCCAAAACCAAACGAGTACCGTTTAACGCCCATGATAAATCCATCACAAACACAAGAAAAAGCTTTTTCGTTATTAATCTTTATTAGTGTCTTCTTCATCATCTACATCTTTCCTTTTTCTTGAGATAGCAACGCCATCTCCAACCTCAAAAAACCTGGTTTTAAATCTTTTATTTTCCTTTAAAAAGGTTATGTATCTTTCTAATTTAGTAATAAGTTGTCTTAAATTTCTAGACATTTTACTTTTATCTGAATTAACTAAACCATGAAAATTAATGTTATCAGTAATAACGTATCCCCTAGGATTCAAATTACACGAGAACTTAGTAAAAAACTTAGTGTACTGACTCTTTGCTGCATCTATAAAAATCATGTCGTATTTTTCACTCGTATTAAATTCTAAAGCATCCGCAAAGATAAGGGTTACCCGCTTATCCAATCCCAATTTTTTAACGTTTTTAACGGCCTCAATGTAACGGTCTTTATCACGCTCTATGGTAGTTACAGTAACATCATCGCTTACTAATGCCATGTTTATAGCAGAATAACCAATCGCACTTCCAATCTCTAAAATGTTTTTTATCTTGTTTAGCCTTATAAACTCCGTTACAAAGTTCATTCCTTCTTTTTCCATTATTGGAACGCCCTTTTCATCAGCGTATTTTTCTATCTTTCTTATTAAGTATTCTTGATCCATAATGCACCACCTAAAACAGTACTAATTATAACTAAAAAAGTAACAAAAAGCAACTTTCCAATCATTAAAAAAAGCCACTTATTAAGCGGCCGTCTCGTCTTCAGGATTAGATAAAGAAGATAAGATTCCTTCAATCATTTTCCATTCTTCATCTGTTTCAATGGGAAGAAGAACTGGGTTTTCCTCTTCAGGATTAAAAATTGATGCATAAACTTTAGTATTTCCTTCTTCATCAAGGGTATTATCAGTATATGCTATATAATTTTTCTTGGTCTTTTCGTCTTCGTAAGTAAATAAAATTTCACATTTTATTTCTTCTCCATTATCATTTAAGATTGTAAATGTTGTTTCTTGTTTGTTTTCTTTGCTATCCATTTTTCATTCCCTTTCTTTTATCTAAATATGTTTGTAAAATAATTGTCGCCGCAACGGTGTCGACCTTCTTTTTTCTTTTTTTTCTTGATAAGTCCGCTTTAATTAAAACGTTGTTGGCACTAACAGAAGAAAGCCTTTCGTCTTGAAGTTCAACCTTAACCTTCAGTTTACTTTCTATAATATCCTTAAAATCTATGCTCCTTTGGGCCGCAAAGCCAGTTGTATTATCCATGTTTTTTGGTAGTCCAAGAACGATTAACTCAACTTGATACTCCTCAATTAAACTTTTTAATGCATCCGCTAATTCCACGTAAGATTCACTCGAAAACCTAATTGTTTTAAGCCCGGTTGCAATGGTTTGGGTTGCATCACTAACGGCCACGCCAAGCGTTTTAGTACCTAAGTCCAATCCTAAAACACGCATTAATTTAAGTATTCCTTAATTAGTATTTCAAGAATCTTACTTCTGTCTATCTTAAGGATTTTATTACGAGCCTCTTTGTGATTTGATATGTAACCAGGATCCCCACTCATAAGGTAACCAACCAATTGATTAACTGGATTGTATCCCCTTTCTTTTAGGGCTTCACAAACTTCTTTAATCGTTTCTTTAACAAGTGCTTCATTGATGTTTTCAATGTTAAACAAGTAAGTTGTTGATGACATTCATATCACTCCTATCCATATAAGATAACTTTATTCTATCATTAATCAAATAAAATATCAAGCTAACTACCGCCAAAACTTCGACGATTTTATTAAGGTGTCATTAGTCTTGGGGTCGTTAAAGTCCTTATAATATTGCCTTAGAAAGCAAAACTTATCAAATTCGTTAGTGAAAATTAAATCAGAAAGCAAAAATGCCGCTCCAATCTTTTTTACGTAATCCTTATTTTCATCTTCATAAAACAAATAATAAAGCAAGTCCAAATCAAAATCATCATCGCATAAAGCTTGCATCATCTTACAAAAGAAATTAATGTTGTTTTGCCATATTACCTTGTTTAAGGTTCCATTAGGAGACCTAAACTCAACGGTATTTTGCACATTATACGAATTGCTATCATCATGTGAAAAAAGAAATTTAACTCGGGTAGTATTAAGGTTTAAAGAACTCATTTTATTGTATAAATTAACATCTATTGCATTTAGTTTGTCATCCAAATTGCCAACCAAACTTCTTACCTCGTTAGCACACCTTTTAGACAACGCATTAAAGTTAGGCCTTTCGGCGTATTCTTCACCGTTAGTAAACTTTATTATAACGTCTTCAAAAACACTCCAAAACATTAAAAACTTTTCCCAGTTATCTTTTTTACCTTGTAAAATTTGTTTACCAACATGCACGTGAGCACCGCACACCCCAGAATAATAAGCACCATTACTTATCAAGAAAGATAAAATATCATCAAGCTTATTCCACGTATCTTCACAATCAGTTAAAACGTCACTTACTATTTCCAAATGATTATTCTCCTCACAGGTGACGTACCAAGAATAGTTATATCCTTTGTTTTCTAAATAATTCAAAGCGTAGTTAGATTCTTCATCTTTACTTTGAACAAACTTTTCGTATCCTTGCATTTTAAATTCTATTTCACATCCAAAAGTGTTGTTACCTGCTATATTCAACGTTGATCTATATGGGATGTAAAAATCTCTTAAATCTTTAATCAGGCTTTTTTTGCCTAAGTGTGATAAAGAACTAAGTAAATATTTGTTCATAAAACCACGTATAATCTAATTATGTGATTTTTTATTAATCACTATATTAGATCCCTTTCT
>CAMMVQ010000027.1 GCA_946500425.1 uncultured Mollicutes bacterium
ACAAAAAAGTAAACACATCTTTTTTTGTGTCTACTTTTATCTTACAACTCCAATAAAAAGCTATCTTTCTAAAATAAGCTTAACTGACTTGACTCTGGAAGTCCGTCTAATATTCCCATCATTCTCATTCTATCAATTAAAGTTGCGGATACCTTACCTCTTACTTGCAAGTCTTCGATGCTTAAGTAAGCCCCTTTATTTCTTTCTTCTACTATTTTTAAGGCGACAGTTTCTCCAAGACCATCAATTGACCTAAACGGTGGGTAAAGACTTTTTCCATCTTCAGCAATAACGAAGTTTACCGCGTCAGACTTATATAAATCTATCGGCTTAAAGGTTATGTTTCTTGCCGTTGCTTCTAGCGCTATTTTTAAAACGTCCAAGATGGAAGATTCCTTATTAGATGCCTCAAAGCCTTTGTTTGATATGTCTATTATCCTACTTTTTATAGCATCATATCCTTTTATCATTGTCTCAATGTCAAAGTCATCACACCTAACTGAGAAATATGAAGCGTAATACCAAGCTGGATAATGCACTTTAAAGTACGCTACACGAAACGCAGAAATAACGTATGCTGCCGCGTGGGCCTTAGGGAACATGTACTTAATCTTTGAGCAAGAATCAATGAACCAAGGCTCGATGTTAGCATCACGCATGGTTTGTTCGTGCATTTTCCAAGTTTCCGGATCTTTACTAGCTCTTCCTTTTCTTACGAATTCCATTATTTTAAAGGCTTTTATTGGTTCAACGCCATGATACATAAGATAAACCATGATATCATCACGACACCCAATAACCTCTTTAAACGGAACTATATTATTTTTGATTAACTCTTGAGCGTTTCCAACCCAAACATCAGTACCATGAGAAAGTCCTGATATTTTAATTAATTCACCAAAGGTTGTAGGCTTTGTTTCCTCAAGCATTCCAATGGTAAATTTAGTTCCAAATTCCGGAATACCAAGCGTTCCTATCTTGCACATAATTTGCTCTGGAGTAACGCCAAGGGCTTTAGTTGACGTAAAAATAGACATAGTATCTTTATCATCAAGTGGCACCTTAGTTACGTCCATTCCAGATAAATCTTGAAGCATTCTAAGGTGAGTTGGGTCAACGTGACCTAAAATATCAAGTTTTAAAACGTCTTGGTCGATGGCGTGATAATCAAAGTGAGTAGTTCGCCATGCAGACGTTGGATCATCTGCCGGAAATTGAAATGGAGTAAAATCAAATACGTCCATGTATCCTGGAATAACAACAATTCCTCCCGGATGTTGTCCAGTTGTTCTTTTAACTCCCGTACAGCCAATTGCAAGTCTTTCTATTTCCGCTGGCCTTTTATTTATTCCTTTATCTTCGCAGTAACCTTTAACGAATCCATAAGCCGTCTTATCTGCCACCGTACCAATTGTTCCTGCACGATAAACGTTATCAACGCCGAACAAAACCTTGGTGTATTCATGGGCCGAAGCCTGGTTAAGACCTGAGAAGTTAAGGTCGATATCAGGAACCTTATCAGCGTTAAATCCTAAGAAAGTTGCAAATGGCATGTCTTGTCCATCTTTATATAATTTTTCACCACAATTAGGGCAAACTTTATCAGGTAAGTCAAATCCAGTAGAAAAGTTCGAACCTAGCGGATTACCATCTTCGTCATCAAAAATACTAGTCTTACACTTTAAGCAGCGGTAATGGGCCGGAAGCGGATTAACCTCGGTTATTCCCATCATGGTTGCAACAAAGGAAGAACCAACCGAACCACGGGAACCAACTAAGTAACCATCATCGTTAGAGTGCTTAACAAGTTTTTGGGCAATAAGATAAATAACATCAAAACCGCCACCAATTATTCCGCCAAGAGTCTTCTTAACTTTTTTATCTAGTTCTTCACCGCTATATTCTTCATCGCTATTTTCTATAATGTCTTCTTTTACTATCTCTTTTACTTTGTCAAATCCTTCTAGAATAACCGCGTGAAGCCTTTTAAATGCTTCGTCTTCATAATCTTCACCAGTTAAGTTTCCTTCTTTATCTAGTTTTCTTTTAATTGCGTTTAAAACCGCATCACCATATAACTCTTTTGCAATACGCTCTTCAATTGACTTAGGAAGTGGGTCACCATACCAATCTTTAGCTCTCGTGTAAACAAGGTCGGTAACCGTTTCAACTGATTTATCAATCTTAGGAGAAAAAGGAACTCCTCCAGTATCGATTATTACTTCAAACTCTCCTACCATGTCAGCTATTTTATTGGTATTAGTAACGACGATTTCATAAGCTTTATCTTTTCCTAAGAAAGCAAAGTCATCAAGCATTTCTTGTGTTGTCCTAAAATGTTGTGACGGAATAGACGTAATGTCTTTTTTTGCTAAAGGATGCCTACCTCCTCCTGGAACACGCTGATTAACGATTATTTCACGGTATATCTTATCATTTCTAGTCAAGTGATGCACATCTCCTGTTGCAACAATAATCTTACCAGCACTTTCTACCGCATCAACAATCTTTTTAATGTTATCCAATAATTCGTCTTTATTTGCAAAATCACCCATTTGGATTAAATGGTCATACACCTCTGGAGGTTGCACTTCCACGTAATCGTAAAAATTAATTATGTTAGTTAATTCTTCGTCACCCTTGCTTCTAGCTTCAACAAAAACCTCCGACTCATAGCAACCACTACCAACCAATAATCCTTCTCTTTTATCCTCTATTTCACTTCTTAATATTCTTGGAGTTTTATACAAGTACTTCGTGTTTGCAAGAGATATAAGTTTAAATAGATTCTTAAGTCCTTGTCTTGTTTTAGCAATCAAATTAACGTGATAAGTGCGCCCATACTTGTGTATCTCATCTTTTGATACTAACTTATCTAAATCTTTAATCGTTTCAAAGTTTCTATCTACTAATTTTTTAAGCATTTTATGAAATACCAAAGCGGTACCTTGGGCATCATAATCACCACGGTGGTGTGATTCTTCATCGAACGGGACATCATATCTTTTTACCAAGGCAGACAAACTATGACGAGCATAATTACTATCTAAAGTCCTTGATAACTCTAAAGTATCAATAACCGTGTTTTTGTATTCACCCAAGTTATACTTTTGGTACGCCATGCTTAAAAAGGAGGTATCAAACTTAGCGTTATGTGCAACCATTGGTAAGTCACCGGTCCACTTTATAAAGTCCCTAACAGCTTCTTCTTCACTTGGTTTGCCTTCTAGCATTGCGTCAGTAATACTAGTTACTTCGGTAATTCTTGGATTCAACTTGTGTCCAGGATTAATTAACTGGTCATATTTATCTATTATTTCACCATTTTTTAGTTTTACGGCTCCTATTTCAATTATCGAGTCAACACCACCAGCGTTAAATCCAGTTGTTTCAAGGTCGAATACAACATAAGTGTTTTCCATTAGTTTACTATCATCAGGCCTTACAACTATTCTTATGGTATCATCAACCATGGTAAGCTCAGAGCCATATAATCCTTTGAAGTGTTCTTTTCCTTCTGGTAAAGATTTATTATAAGCTGTTATCGTATTAAAAACGTGAGGAAAAGCCTGACAACCATTATGATCCGTAATTGCAACCGCGCGGTGTCCAAGCGCTATAGCGTTCTTGACTAATTTTACTTCGTCTATTACCCCGTCCATCTGACTCATCATGGTGTGGGCATGGAGTTCAACTCTTTTAACTTCGGCATCATCTTTTATAGTAATGTCTTTAGAAGGTATTTTCATTACGTTTCTAATCGTTAAAACAAGGTCTTTAGCATATACATCCTGCTTTACGTAACCGTTAATACGAAACCAACCCTTTTCCATCGCCTTACTAAGTTTTTTAAAATCATCTGGGTCTTTAGTAAAAAATTTAGCATACATACTATCAGTGTTATCACTTATTTTAAGTGTTAAAATCTTAAAAGTATTTTTGTTTGACTCAAACTTTTCATTACCAAAAACGTAAGCTTCAACCGTTACGTTTCCTTCTTCCATGATGATGTCTTTAATCTCGGTTATTTTTCCCTTTGGTTCTTCTCCAAAAATAACGGGATTATCTTCCTTAGGTTTAGAAACCGTCTCTTTTTTAATTTCTTCTTCTAACTCAAGCTTTATCTTTCTTGATGAATCCTCGTTAATAAAAAACTTTATTTCAAGCTCAGTAAAACCTACTGATTTAAAGTATCTTTCGATACTTTCTTGACCATTTCTGAAGATGTTTTCCTCAGCTATGTTATCAAGGTCCACCGTAAGACACTTACCTTCAACGGTCACGCTCTTTTCTTTGAATAACTCTTTCATTGGCTTGGTTAACGTACTACTTTCTATCGCCTTTACGTAATACTTTGCGGCATCATTGTAATTAACGTTTTTAATGACGAACTCCGCCCTCATTGAATCCATGTCCTTAAAACCATTTTTAATGTTATCATTAATAAAGGTTAGAATGTCATCATCAAGTTCGTTTTCAACTTCAATTACGAAAACTCCGTTTTTTCTCTTTCTATCAAGCTTTAGTTTAATTATTTTTCCGTTAGTAAAAGAATCATAGTAACCACTAGGAAGATTAATTTTATCTAATAATAACTTTAACTTATCCTGCATGACTTCACCTACTTCTGTTAAACATTATATCATTTAAGATGAAATTGATAAATAGAAAACAACTCATATTGAAGTTGTTTTTATTCTTTTATTAACTTTGATAAAGGAACGATTTCATATCCCTTACTCGTTATAGATTTATCAATCATTCCAAGCAAAGAAGCATCGAAGTTTTTAGCGTCATAAACTATCATTTCTCCTTTTGCTAAAGAACTTTTAAGTTCACTTAAACTTGGGTCAACAATGCCCGGTGCAAGTGATATCATCTTTTTTTTCTTACATATTTCTTTATAATCATCATTCTTATCTTCGTTTAAGCAATACTTAGAATCTAATAGAGTAATACTCTCTAAAATCTTATTGGTTTGATTAATAAAATCTTTATCGTACTTCCCGTTATACCCCAAGTTATAAACTTCATAGCCGTGCTCTACCAAGTCAAATACCTCGTTAGTATTTTCTTCTAACCATGCCCCATCAACAAAAAAAGTTACGTTAACGTCATAATTAGAAGCAACTTTAACAATGTCCGTAAGATTATTATTATCTTCTACCTTAAATATAAGTGATACGTATTCTTTTGAAGTATTGCCCTTTTTAACATAATAATCGTATGTTTTTGATATCGACGTCTTAGGGAGTTTCGTATCATAAACTATTTTTTCTTCATCGAATTTTCCATCTTCCTTCATGTTTGAATAAGATTCTTTTTCATTAACCAATAAGCCCGATACCCCCAATACCATTTCATCTCCTGAGATTACTGGTTCTAGCGGCTTAACATCATTTTTCTTTTTATAATTCATAACTTCTTTCATTATCGGGTCTGATGCCCTCGCACTTGAAAATACTTTATCAGTATAAACGAAACTAAGTACCAAAAGAATGAAAAGTCCAAATAGTTTGCTAGCATTTTTAAGCATTAGAAAATCACCTAATAAATAATATGTACTAACAAAGTTAAAAATGAACCCTATTTACAATTCATAACCATTAATTATTTTTATGATTATAACCTATTTATTGATATTTTTATTATTGTTGGATATAATTTATTTAGAGAGAACAACTTACTAGTTGTTTTCCAAAAATATTTTTACAAAGCAAAGCTAGTTCATACTAACTTTGCTCTTTTTATTTGTAGATAGTAACCATTATGATTATTATAAGTATATGATGATTAGTTTTGAAGTAAATTTTATTTCAAATTTAATCATCATAACCATCCCCCACTTTCTATTCTTTTACAAATAAAAAATGGGAAACAAAGCCAGCCTTCAATTGTCCTCCCTTTAATTATTCATTATACCTTATTAAAACACTCGCTTTGGCGTAATAAAAAAGAACGCTTTAGAAGCATTCGTATAAAACATCATTAATAAGAATAACTTTTTTCAGGTTTTAAAATATAACTTATTGTTGCATGTTCTTTCCCGTTTTTGTCACTATCTAATTTCCAATTAGATAAAATCCTGTCTTTAAGGTTATTATTATTAGAATAAATTTTAAAAGTAACTTTAGTACTTCTATCTAAATTAGGAACTTCATAAGAAACTTTTTGCGCTACGTTTTTATCATTTGCTAAAACAATTTGTTTTCCGTTAACGTCTGTATACCTTACGTTAACATCATAATAGCCACCAGGTAAGTTCAAATCAAACTTTCTTGGATTCTCTTTACTTGTGCTTATAACCACCTTGTCTTTTTCTTTTTTTGCTTCGTTTATTTCACTTAAAGCAACCGGACTATAATAACCTTTTACCGTAAATACTTTGTAGGCATACATATCTTTTGGACTGTTAGCATCAATAAATTTCCACGAAGAAGGAGCATATGAACGTTCTATTTCGGAAGCATTAGTTATTTGCAAAATAACTTTCCAAGTAACGTTATTATTTTTTTTAGAATCAAACTTAATTTTAAACGACTTTGTTTCTACTGGGAAATCCTTACTTTCTTTTTTTATCCATTTACCACCCGATAAATAATAAGTAGTATAACGATAACTGCCAGAATAACTATCAACTTTATCAGTAACTTTAACTTCCATTACGTAATTATAATCATCGTCATAATATTCTTTTATCAAAAAACCATTTGGATTTTCTCTCATCCCGACTAATTTTTCAAGAGTAAGTGAATAAGCATAATCTATTGGAGAGACGTTTTTTAATTTACACACAAAGAAAAAAGACATAATAATACACGTTAACATCGATAACGCAATTAACGCATAAGCTCGTTTTAATACCTTATTATCCGCTAATTTAGGCCTACCAACCTTAGTTTTTTCTTCTTTTAAAAGCCAGTCTTTCATGCTCACCACCCTTTTTACTTTTTATAATCCAATATTTTTTTATGAATACCAGGTTCTACCACGTCAAGCGTATTAATGCTTAACTCTAATGACTTTTTGTAATCACCCGCAAAAAATAGCTTTTCAGCTTTGATTAACCCCTCGTTAATGATTGGTTTACTAGAACGGTATCTATTTCCATAAACGATCGCGTATTCCGATAACAAAGCCATTTTAACCATGTCAGCCGTCGTGTTATGGAGCTTAAAGACTAAGTCCCTTGCGGTATCAACCCTTACGTTTAACGTATCTACGTCAATTGGTTTTTTAGAAAGTTCTTTTTGAATCTCTTTTATTCCGTCACTAGCCTCCCTTAATTCAACGTAATAATTATCAGGAATAACAGGTAAACGGTTTTTTCTTATTTGATACTTAGACTGCTTTAATAACAACTTAATGTCCTCAAGCTGATTTCTAGCTCTTTCTTCATCGTCCTTTAAATTTCCTACTTTTTGTAATAACCCACTTAATTTTTCGTGCAACTTAGAAAGTTTAAGAGTAATTATCTCTAGTTCTTGATTTA
The DNA here is from genome assembly GCA_946500425.1 of uncultured Mollicutes bacterium. Lineage (GTDB taxonomy): Bacteria > Bacillota_I > Bacilli_A > RF39 > UBA660 > Aphodocola. The sequence continues at coordinate 7,493 of CAMMVQ010000027.1, forward strand.
GTTTTGAATAAGGAAACGAATGGTTACTATCAAGTTCTTTTAGATTTTCATAATCATTGTTTATCCCCTCAAATTCATCTTTAAACTGATTTATTGACTCAAAGGTATCTTCCGCTAAATTATACTGTTTTTTCATTTCGGGAAGCTTGTTTTCAACCGCGTTTAAAACCTTACTAACATGCTTTCTTTTTTTGATAAAATTAACTAAACCTTCTTCATAATACTTTCTTGTTAACTTTTCCGTTTCAAAATCATTAAACAAAGAATCAAAGTATTCTAGTATGGTCTTAAGTTCAAAGGTAACATCTTCCAAGTTAAGAACCCGAACCCGGTCAAATATCGCGTTAACCTTTTTTTCCGTTTCAACAACGTTATACTCGACGTTCAAGTAATCTAGTTGGTATCCCTCTCTGGTAAGTTTAATGTATTCGCTTGAAACATCCTCGGTACGTTTTGGAATAAGACTTTTTCCCATCAACATTATTTCCGGAATCTCGTTAATAACGATGGTCATGTGCTCTATCATTTCGGTTAACCCCTTAACAACGTATATTACCTCTTCATAATCTTTTTTATCCATTACCTCTTCAAATTCTTCAAATCTACGCTCAATCGTTTCAAACTGTAATTCTATCGTTTTAGCGGTTTCTTCGTAATCCGCTTTAGTTTCTTCAAACCTTCTTTTTAACTTTCGATACTGAGCCTTTAACTTAATCACCGTTGCCCGGTTTTTTTCTTCGCTTGAAGTTATTTCCTTTATCTCAGAGACAATGCCCTTTATTTTGGTTTTTATCTCGTATAATTTTATTTCTATTTCGGTTATTTTTTTATAAACAACTTCTTTTTTTTCTTTTTCAATCATGAAATCGGTCTCTATTAACATGTCGTTAACCGCGGGTATCGTTTCCTTTTCAATCACCTCAAACTTAAGTTTCCAAGTATTATATTTGTCTTCTAACTTATTATTTTTTACTAGCGCCTCAACCTTTGATAGTTCGTTTAAAACCGGTACGTTAATAAGCATGTTTTTTTCTTTTTCAAGCTCATTTGTTATGTTGTACATTTTTGTTTTTTCTTTTTTCTTAAACACGATTACAAAGGTTGCTACCATAACAATTATAACAATGATAATCGTTCCAACATAAAGCCCAGTTCCCATCAAACATACCTCCTACTATATAAAATATTTTATCACAAATTACTACAATTTGCACCATAATTAAACAAAAAAATAAAAAGCTAAAATCAGCTTTTATTTCTTCTTATATGTTAAAACGTATTCACATTCTTTGTTTATAACTGGTTCAATATCATAAGTCGCACAAAGAGCATCATAGCATCCACCAAATATTGACCTTAACTTTACATCTTCACCAAAATGATAATCATAAATAACACCACCACGATTCAAAATAGAGCTTAGGTTGAACATCATTTCATAAAGCCTTTTTTCATCAAGAAAGCTTCCTCTACTTATTATGTTACTAAAATAAATTACGTCATATTTTTTATCAAAAAGCTTTTGATGTAAATCTTCGGCCAAAGAATCATAATAAACAATCTTACAATTATTTAAATTTGTTTTCAAGGTCTCAAACTCGTTTTTTTTAGTATAAGCATTATTAGTATTATAACAACTCTCTTCAATAAATAATTTACTACCAAAAAACATATTTTCAGCACAACATGATAAATAATTTGTCCAAAACGCAAACTCTTCCTTGGTTAACAAAGACTCTATATCATTTAAAACCTTGTAAATATATTTACATATCCCAATAATAAATCTATCAATTAAAAATAAAAATTCATTTAAATCATACCTTTTTATCATCGCTATTTTAAGAGCAGCATAATACTTACAAAATTCATTTATATCAAAACAATCAATTTCTTTGGCTCCTGCCAAAACACCGTGTAAAGCGTGATCAGCTGACGCCGTTACACAAAGCAGTTTTTTATCTTCTAAATTTCTATCATAATAGTCTTTTATTTTTTCGTTGGTCCACGCATAAATCTGTCCTATGTTACAAAAACTTGTTAACGCGCTCATGTTTTCGTAAAAGTTTTCATTTTTAGCAAACCTTAATAATTTTTTGCTCCCCGTCATCCTACCAATTCCTTTTGCGTGTTATAATAACACATAACTCTTTATTTTTCAATATTTCTTGACTATTTACATATAATTAGATATAATTAAGACCGTGTAAACGAAAAGCAGCACTTTTTGAATTTAGTAACGTGTTTGTTTGCAATTGTTATACTAGTACCCCATATAAGCTGCGTGGGCGAACATATTAAAACAAACTCCCTACTAAATGGCAAATAAGCCTTTTGTTTACCAATTAAAAAAACAAAGGAGGAACGAAAATGTCAAGGTATACTGGTCCCGTATACAAAAAGAGTCGTCACTTAGGATTCTCTATTTTAGAAACGGGAAAAGAATTAACGAAAAGACCATATGGTCCTGGTCAACACGGAAACGATAAGAAACGTGGGAAAGCATCTGAGTACAAATTACAACTTATGGAAAAACAAAAAGTTAGATTAATGTACGGTGTTAATGAAAAACAATTCAGACAAACTTTTGATAAAGCAGCTAAAATGAAAGGTGTAAGTGGTGAAAACTTCTTAAAACTTTTAGAAAGTAGATTAGATAACGTTGTTTATCGCATGGGAATGGCAACAACAAGAAAAGCCGCTCGTCAAATAGTTAACCACGGACACATAACCGTAAATGGTAAAAAGGTTGATATTCCATCATACCAAGTTAAACCTGGTGATGTTATCGCCGTTAAAGAGTCTTCTTTAGACCATAAAGCAATATTAGAAGCTTTAGAAAAGATTACAAAAACACCTGAATACGTTGAATTTGACAAGAAAAAATTATCTGGAACTTACGTTCGTTACCCAGAAAGAAGCGAACTACCAGCAGATATTAAAGAGTCAATGATCGTTGAATTCTATAATAAGTAAGCTTAATGCTTACTTATTTTTCATTTAAAAACGCAAAGATTAACTTTGCGCTTATTCGTTTAAAATACTTGTTTTTGCTAAACATTCTGACTCTTCTACGTCCAGCTGAGCTAAAGGTTCTTCGTTCTTTTTCTTGGACACACAAATTTTATTTTCTCGATACCACAAGTTATAAGATACGTTACCTTCTGAATCATTAAGATAATAACCCGAAGAAGGTGTTTGACCTTCTAATCCATAATCTGTCTTGTCGGTTTTAAAGTCTATTTCCAAAGCCTCTTTTTCATTGGTCATCTTATATAAATCCGTTGCCTTTTTTATCATGTTAGCAGACTCAATCGCCGAATTAAGCTTTGATTTTTTGATTTGGTTATTCACCGTAAATGATGCTATTAACATAACGATAGCAAGTATTACTATGGTGGCTAGTAATTCAATTAAAGTAAAGCCGTTTCTTTTCATAAAATACCTCTTATTCTATATTTCATATTATAACACTTTTAAGTGCTTAATCTTTTTTAATACCATGTTCTACCTTAGTCCAAGTAACCTCTTTTTTTAAAAGGGCTCTTATTGCACAGCTAACAAAAGTGCATAAGAAAATGGGATTAAACAAAAGTGCCTTTATTTTCATTTCGTAAGATAAATCCAACTTATCTTTTTCTTTATTAATCATTATGAACGTAATTACCAGTAACGCCAAATAAACGGAAAAAGATAAAATCAATAATTCGGCAACATCAAACATGATTGGAAAATGTAATAAAGAATCACAAACTATTTTAAAGATTATTCCAAGTAGCCAAACAACGATTCCTATAACAATAAAAACGTAAGGTGTAACCCCAAAGGCTTCTTCTATTTTAGAACCTTTATTTACTTCATCTCCGTTTATGGCAGCCTTTATTTTAGGAACGTAATTTTTTCTTACGTCAAAGTACCCCCTTATCCACCTTACCCTTTGGCCAATCGTTTTATTATAAGTTAAAGGTTGTTCGTCATAAAAAATAGATTTAGTATTATAGTAAGTCGTTAAATTGTTTAAGATTGCGTAGCAGCTAAGTTCATAGTCTTCCGTCAAACTATGAAATGGATAGCAGCCCCATCTTTCAATTAAATCACCACTAACGTAAAATCCTGTTCCGGATAAAGTTATGTTTTTTGTATCACGACAACGTTGGTCGTTAAAAACCGTGTTAATCAAAGAAAAAGTAAGAGATGAGCAAGCGGCAATAACACTATCATTTCCGTTCTTACAATTACGATATCCCGAGGCGATGTCATACCCCTTATCAAAGGATGGAATCATGTTTTTTAAATAATTCTTATCAAGAATATTATCAGCGTCAAAGATAAAATAAGCATCATATTTTTTGTTACGCTTTAGTATTTCTTCAATCCCCTCATCTAAAGCATACCCTTTACTTTTTAGGTGAAGCTTCTTTCTTACAACAACACTAGCGCCATAAGTTTTACATATTTCGTTCGTTTTATCTTTTTCATCTTCTATTATGACGTAAACATCTTCCATTTTTATTTTATAAGTTTGATTTTTTATGCTTTCTAGCAAGCCACCAATTACCTTGGATTCATCACGGGCGGGTATCAAGATACAAAAACGATGGTTTCTTTTTCTTTTCCGTGGTTTATTATTATTAACTTTAGACTTGTAAGCAACAAAAACAACCAGGGCAAGACCAATTAATATGAACAACATTCCAAGTATTCTTATTACCATCATCATTCATCACTTTCCTTCATGTTTGTATAAAACTGCTCCAAATAATCATCAGTGTAATGTTTATCGAAAAATTCACCAACCGGAGTATAAGGCGGAATTTTCTCGCGTCTTAGGTTTTGCCTAAATAAAGCGCCAAATGACAAAAACATGTCAACTGATAAAAAGCCAATTAAAAACATTGTTAAAAGGTTTCCTAAATTAATCGGTATGCTTTCGATTAAAGCCGAAAAAAACGGATACGCAACCTTTATCATGAAAAGAATTAAGAAACCCCAAAAGATGGCGAACGGAATCGTTGTTCTTCCGTTTATGTTTAAGAAGTGCTCGGAATAATCCCACGACACCATTCCGGTGAAGGTCTCTTGTAAAAAGCTTACTAGGTATTCGATACCGCCACCTACAAAAGTACCATATATTACTATCTTATACCAAGGCATGTTTTGCCTTCCAAAAATTAGTACTATAATTGCGAAAGCACCCCCGTAAAGAGGATTTAAGGGTCCGTATATCAACCCTCTTCTTGTTTCCCAAAAAATGGTACCATCTTTAAAATAATATGTTACCAAATTAAGAATTTGTTCATAATAAGTTCCTAAAATACAACCAATAACAAAAATAAATAATAATTTCTTAAAACATATTCCCTTGGCAAAAACGCCTTTATTTTCTGTTAAATAATTTAAAAAACTTTGTTTTTGTTTCTTTGCATTCAAACTCATACTACACCCTACTTCTCATTAATTAAAATATACTAAAAACGTTAATACAACAACCAAGATTACTGAAGCAATAACCCCGTTTACCCGTTCAAACTTAGATGTCTTATACTTGATTCCTAATCCCGATGCGATTATCATACCAGCAATTATACCCCCTAAGTGCGCGTACATGTTTATTCCTGAAATAAAAAATCCAAGTAATAAATTTGCTATAATAACTGGTAATATATCGTTTTTTAGTGCCTCCCCCATATAAGTTCTTTGGTTAATGGCAAAGTATAAAACAGCCCCCATAAGACCGAAAATAGCACCAGATGCACCGGCAGAAATAACGTTTTCTGGCATTAGTAACATCGAAAGCAAATTACCAACGATACCACTAAATAAGAATATTATTAAAGTTTTAACGTGACCATAAAAATTTTCTGTTTGACTTCCCAATATTCTTAAAGCCCAAAAATTTAATATGAAATGTAAAAGACCTACGTGAAGAAAAATACTAGTAACTAGCCTTACTGGAGAACCATCTTTTACCAATCCCCCAAAATCATACAAAGTATTAGTATCCGTTGAACCATTTCCTAAAACGTACATTAAAACCATTAAGGCGGTTATTAAAGCTAAAAGCAAATTAGTTACCACTGGTTTTTTAGGTCTGAATAAATCGTTTAACTTTTCGCTTTCATCCATGTTTTTGCGTAAAATATCATTATTAATTTTAGCATATAACCTGGCTCCTTCCTCGGTAAAGATAAGTTTATCTGGCATGTCTTTAAAATATTGGTTTATGTTCTTACTTTTCTTTAACGTTTTTTCGTTTTTGGCGTTTACTTTATAATTATTTTTAGTGTCTACCAATTCCACGTTTTCGTTAACGTCTAAGTAAAGACTTAAGGTTTTCATTTTAAAAGTAAACGTTTTAAGTTTTATTTGTCTTGTAAGCCTGTTAACCTTAAAATTATCAAACTCAAGTTGTTCTTTATTATGAATGTATCCCATTACGATTCTAACTATTCTTATTTCTTCATCCATGTTTTCAAGCCATATTTCGTTTTGAATCCCATGGACAACAACGGGACTATAATTTCTTTCAGTAATGAAATAATGTAGAAATTTCATTACGATTAAATCTCTTTTTTCCCTTTCTGACATAACAAAACCTCCTATTCGTTAGCATACTTATCTAGTATGTTCTTAAACTCTTCTGGAACGTCACAAGTAAAGGTCATTTTCTTGTTGGTGACAGGATGCACGAAAGTTATTTCTTTGGCGTGAAGCATCTGACCAAAACCAGTACATTTTTTATTGTTTCCATAAACCGGATCATTGATGATTGGGTGTCCAATATAATTTAGGTGAACCCTAATTTGATGTGTTCTGCCGGTCCTTAAGTGACACTCTATTAAGCTTGCGTTTTTATATCTTTTTAGCACCCTAAAATCAGTTATTGCTTCTCTTGAATTGACGCCGGTTACGCACATTTTCTTTCGGTCTTTGGTATCCCTGCCAATCGGCGCGTCAATCGTGGCGGTGTCATGGTTTATTCTTCCGGACACGAGTGCTAAATAAACCCTGGATAAAGTCTTATCCTTTAGCTGCTTAGCAAGTATTTCGTGGGCCTTCGCGGTTTTAGCAACTATTATAAGACCACTAGTATCTTTATCTATGCGGTGAACGATACCAGGTCTTTCTTCTCCGTTATTATCACTCAAATGCTTGGTGTGATTCAAAAGTCCATTAACTAAGGTTTTAGAATAATGGCCCGGAGCCGGATGAACCACCATACCAGAAGGCTTATTTATAACCATCAAGGAATCATCTTCATAAACGATGTCAAGCTCCATTTGTTCTGGTTCAACGTTAGTGTTAACGCTTAAAGTACCATTTACGAAAACAACGTCATTAAGTTTTAAAACGTAACTATTTTTAGACTCCTTTTCATTTACCAAAACAAGGCCTTGTCTTATCATTTCCTGAAGCTTACTTCTGGATACGTCTAACTTGTCTAACAAAAATTTATCTAACCTAACAAGGTCTTTTTCTTCGCTTACAACGTACTTCATGTTGTCCTTCCCTTCATCGTCCATAATTTCACGTATAATCTAATTATGTGATTTTTTATTAATCACTATATTAGAT
>CAMMVQ010000028.1 GCA_946500425.1 uncultured Mollicutes bacterium
TTTTTAGGATTTTTCAAAAAAATGTCTTGACTTCTTATAGTTAGTCACTTCCTTTTAATCATTCTTTCGTCCAAAAAAATTATTAATTAACTTGTTTAATTCTTTAAAATTAATTGGCTTAGATAAATAATCACTAAAGCCTTCCTTTAAATACACGTCTCTTAACCCACTGTAAGAGTTGGCCGTCAAGGCAACAACCGGCGGAATAACGTAACCAGAATTCTTTAAAATACGCATCGTCGTTATCCCGTCCATCTCTGGCATCATGTGGTCTAAAAAGATGATGTCATACTTATTTTTCTTAACTAAATCTACACACTCTCCGCCACTTGTAGCAGAGAAAATTTCAAAATTATATTGTTTTAAAAGCCGGCTTGCAAGTTTTATGTTAATCCTGTTATCGTCTACGATTAACACTTTTTTACCGCTACAATCAAGCAACTCGTTGTTACTTGAAGAACTAACATGACTATTATCAAATATGTTACCAACGTTACTTAAGTCCGTTACTTTTTGTGGAATACTTATAAAATACCTGGTACCATGACCGGTTTCGTTTTTAAACTCCATCGTACCATTCATCATCATGATAAGTCTTTTAGCAATTATCAAACCTAAAGTAACACTATCAATGTTATTTTGAGAACTATTACCAAGTTTAACAAAATCATTAAAGTCCTTTTCAAAATCTTCGGTTTTCATGGCATGACCAGTATTTGAGACAGTAAACTTAAGTAGGTAATTTTCTTCATCCCGTTTAAGAGCGTCAACGTTTAATGACACCTTCCCGAAGTTAGTGTACTTAATTGCGTTAACAAGCGTACAAACGACTATTTTATAAATTTTTGTATTATCACCATAATATTTAGATGGTATGGTTTCGTTAACATCTATTTCAAAATTTAAAACGTTTTTATTTATTTTGGATGATATTACACTGTTTATTTCAAAAATAAGGCTTTCTAGTGAATACTCCCTATCAATCATTTCTTCTTTTCCAGATTCTATTCTTGAAATATCAAGGATGTTATTAATTAAATCAAGTAGATTTATACTAGCTGTGTGAATACTTTCAACGTCATTTTTCATAACTTCTTTAGTAAGATTTTTTTCTCTTAATAATGACTCACTAAAGCCAAGAATAGTATTTAACGGTGTTCTTATCTCGTGCGACATATTGGATAAAAACTCGGTTTTAGCATTATCCGCTATTTCTGCTTCCTCCTTTGATTTTTCCAGTTCAACCAAGAGTTTGTTATCTTGGCTTTCAACCGTAAAGTACATTGCGATTACCGTAAACGCAAACAAGAAAGTAAGGTCATTAAAATCAAAATAAAATAATTGCAAAGCCGTTATTAAAACAAAGAAAATAAAAACAAAATATAAAGGTAAGCGTTGACTTAAAGAAACCTTTCTTGGGTTTTTAAGAAGGCTAAATAAAATTACCACGATAAACACCATCGCAACAGCATATAAAACCGTCACAGCCTGTCCACCTATTACATATAACTCATTATCTACTCCCGCGGTATAAGTTATTGGCATGAAACAGGATATGGTAAACAAAACGACGTCAAAGATAATTGACACCACGATGATAATAGAGTTTTTAAAACTCATTCTACCACGATCAAGAATGTCCTTTTTTCCCAAAGTAAGAACGTAATCAGTAATACAAGTTACAAAAACTATCGTTCCTAAAATATATAGTCTACATAAAACTTCATTAATCACTGGCATGGTATCACGGTTGGCCATGGTATAAACACATATTATTTCTAATACCAAAAGAAAAAGGGTTAAGAACATCATGAAACGGTATATTGAATTTTCTAAACTCTTAAATTTCTTTTTAAACATTGACATGACCATAACCAAAATCAAAAATACTAGCCCACAAATGGTAAAACCAATACTTGGAAATATTGATGAGTCCATTTATACCACTCCTAACTACTTACCTTTGGAAAATCTTCAGATACTTTCTTAAAACTTTCAACTATTTTCGGATTAAACATCTTATTAGACTTACTTATGATAACGTCTCTTGGATTTGTTCCGGCTTTTTTAAAAACGTTATTATACATGATACAAACCGCGGTAATTTGAGCCTCTAACGGAATCTTTTCCGCTTTTATTCCGCTTGGATATCCAGTACCATCATAGTTTTCATGGTAATATTTAACGATGTTTAAAGCGTAATCTTTAAATTCCATGTCACTCATTAAGCTTAATACGTACTTAATCATTTTGCTTCCAAACAATGGATACTCTTTTATTTTCTTAAGTTCATCTTCATTTAAAGCGGTTTTTTTGTTTAATATTTTTCTTGGGATAGAATAAAAACCTATGTCATAATACTTTGATGCTTCTTTTATTTTTTCTATCTTTTCAGCGGTTAAATTATACTCCGGATAATCTTCCATGACTTGGGTTGCAAGAATAGATACGTACTCTTTTATTCTTTTTATGTTCTCCTCGTAATCATATTCATAGGCATAAACAAACGGAATAACCAAGTCTTTTAGTTCGCTATTTTGATCACTTATTAAGTTGGTTAGAGAATTACTAGACTTATAAAGGTTTATAAAATTACTTATCCGGTGTTTTACAACCTGAAAATCAAATGGCTTTTCAAGCATGTCGGCAATGTTATAATTATAGACTCTTGCTTTCGTTTCCTTTTCGTAATCACCACTAATTATGATAACCGGAATCCTAGATAAATAATTGTTTTTGCTTAAGTATTCTAAAACCGCAAAACCATCCATTACCGGCATGGTCAAGTCAAGGAAAATTCCTAAAACGTTGTCGGCACTTTCATGAGCTCCTTTATTTTCATTAGCCTTTAAGTATTCTATCGCTTCCTTACCATTAGAAGCCATGGCAATTTTATACTCACCATCAAAAATCTTCTTAATCATGTTTCTGGTAAGCAAATCATCATCTACGATTAAAAGGGTGTCATACGCCATTCCACTTATGCTTTTAGCACTTTTTAAAAGCTTTTCTTTTAGTTCTGGATACTTTGAAGTTAAAGAAAGCAAAACCGAGTTAACGTACTCTTCAACCGACTTTAAGTCTTTTATCTTTGATGAGTCAATTCCAAAAACGTTATGTATCTTAAGCATGGCATCAGATAAATTAGACATTAAACCACTATACGAATCATTGTTTTTAACGTCTTGTTCTTCGTTTAATGAGACGTTTTCGCTAACCGCACAAATTATTTTTTTACCGTTTAAAGAAACTAAAGTTGTAGTTAGCTTAAACCATTTCCCGTTAAAATTTTTATAATTTAGCTCAAGTTTATCCTTTCCTGCCTTTAGGGCACTTTCTAGCTTTGGAATAGAAAACATTCCAACGTAATTAGATAGATAATCAGGCTGCAAAACGTTTTTACAACTTTCTAAATAATTAGATAAAGTATCGTTTTTAACCGGTGTTAAAATGCCGTTTAAAACCTGATAAGAAGTCAAAATATCCTCAAAAACATCCACCATCTTAACATCATTAACATTAGATAAGATTAATTTTTTTACTACTTCTTCTAATGCTTGCTCACTCACTTGCCATCCCTCCTTAACTAAAATCTATAAAGCTTTATACTGCGTAATAATACCATAAACTTCTTTAGCAGCGTTTAATAATTCAGCATAATGCTCATTTACAAAGTTAACATCGTTTGCCTTACTAGCCATTTCGTGTTGGTAGGCTATTTCTCCTAGCTTGTTAAAACCAAAACTCCTTGCGTTACTTTTTAAAGCATGAACTAAAATAGCATAATTAGGCATGTCCCCCGATTGTTTAAAACCATCTATCTTTTTTAAATCTTCTGGTAAAGCCTCATAAAAATCAGACATAATATCATTATAAGTATCAACGTCCATCATGTTTGCGATACCCGTATCAGCGTCTACTCCGTTTCTTTTTAAAAACTCTATTTTTTCTTCGCTTGTCATGTATTTTCCTACCTTCCTATTATTAATTTTATTTTACTATATTTAAAGAAAAAAAACAACGTGATAATAGTTGTTTTGTAAACGTTTATAAATTAGTTCTTACGCCGTTAACACCAGCGTCATAATACTTTTCGGGTTTTTCTTTTGATAATTGCTGATAATTATATATGGTCATAAAGTCATCATTACTTACCACCCTAAATTTATTACCATACTCGTCTTTTAAATAACTTTCTTTTACGTTGTACATCTTGTTAAGGTCAAATTTACTTATCATAGCTTCTGGATATCCTCTTATGATAACTTCTAGGTTTGGATTAGCGTTATAACGTTTATGATACGCATCAATTATGTCTTTAATCTGTGATAAAGTAAGTTCATAAGACAAAGTTACTCTTCTCGCCTTTCTTTCGTGCAAAAAAGCAACCGCATAAGAATTAACGACGTTAAAAGAAAAATCAGTATCAAAGTCAGTACGGTTGAAAAGCCCTCCTACCTCGCCAATTAGAAACCTTTTATCATAATGAGGATAAGTTTTAACTACCCTTGGAAGTTTTAGGATAACCTTATCTAATGTGGCTAAAGCCTGGTTGGTGGTGTATATAACATCATAAGCATCTTTTAAGCTGTCATACTCTTTTTTTGTTGATAATAAAACGCTTTTTTCCTTAACCTTCTTAAACGAAGGGACACGTGCTTGATAACTTTTTTCTACGTACGGAATTTTGTATAATCTTTTTTCATTTAAAGCCAAAATAGCCATTCTTCTTAATTCGTTTAGATTCTTTATGTTAATAAAAACACCTTCGTCTAAATCTATTTTTATTTCTTCTAGACGATAAACCGTGTTTCCTAGCTTGGCGATTTGTTTTTCTATAACTTGTTTCGTAACCGGAGCACTAATCGCCTTTAAAACCGCGCCAAGACAAGTTTTGGTAACTTCGTTTTTACCGTCCGAGATAATTAATTTTAAACATTGATTTTTTTTGGCTACCACCCGTGCGCTTATTAAAACCTTTCTTTTTGGATTAGATAACAGGTTATTTATGTTTTTAATTTGATTATAATCCGTTGTTAACACCACTTTTGAATTAACCGTTACTTTTTCTTGGTAAGGAATTTGAACCAAACATCCCTTATGAGCCGTTTTTACCACCTTGTTTGCTACACTCATTTTATTTACTACTAATCCTACGTCTTTTTTATTTAGTGAATCTATGATTCTTAAACCATCGCCAACATTCAGCTCGTTGTCCAACTTTAATTTTATTTTTTTACCATCTGAATAAATAACCGTTCCAATTAAAACACCTTGATGATTTGGTCTTTTTTGGCTTACTATTAAATCGTTATTCTCATTAAAAATAAAACCTTTGGTAAAATCACGGTTAAACATCTTTTTTAGTTCTAAAATATCATCGTTACTTATCTTGGTACTTGCGGATTCATAATAATTATCAATTGCTTTACGGTATGTTTTAGTAACCAAATAAACGTACTCTGCCCGCTTCATTCTACCTTCTATTTTTAAACTATCCACTCCTGCTTCAATAAGGCTTCCAACATCTTTTACGGTACATAAATCCTTTGTACTTAACAAGTACTTATCTTCGTTAAGCTTTTTATTATCAAGCGAATATAAGTCATATTTTTTACGACAAACCTGTGCACAAGTTCCGCGGTTTCCACTTCGGTTTCCAATTAAAGCACTCATTAAACACTGTCCAGAATAGCTAACGCATAAAGCTCCATGAACAAACGCCTCAATTTCAACGTCCACTTCGCGCTTTATTTTTTTAATCTCACTTATCGTTGTTTCACGGGCAATAACAACACGTTTTACGTTCATTTCTTTAGCAAACATTATCCCTTCTTTGTTGTGAACGTGCATTTGGGTTGAAGCGTGAACTTCTAAATTGGGAAACTTCTTTGTTATTAAGTCAAGCATTCCAATATCTTGGACAATTACTGCATCAACGTTATTTTTATGAACAAAACGAATGTAATCTAAGAAACGCTCTACTTCTCTTTCATAAACTATAGTATTTATGGTTAAATAAACCTTAACACCATAAAGATGAGCGTATTTAATTGCTTCTATTAATTCTTCATTACTAAAATTGCCCGCAAAACTTCTCGCACCAAAAAGTTTACCACCTAAGTATACCGCATCGCATCCCGCTTCTATTGCTGCTTTTAAACATTCCATATTTCCAGCAGGTGATAATAATTCTACTTTTTTCATAATCAAAACTCCTAGCATAATAAGTATAACACACATATTAAATTAACTATTAATTCATAACTTACATTAAGTTGATTATAAATATAATACAAAAAACTTTTTAAAATGTAAGAAGTAGGTCGTCTAAAGAATTTAATTCATTTGTTTGGATACCTTTAAAGAAGGTAAATGTTCACTTAAAAAAATAGCAAGTTTTTTATTTATACCAGATATGCTTTTTAATAAGTTTTCTTTTTCTTCTTCAGTCAAATCACCTAATTTGTTATTTATTTCCACTTCGTTTTTGTTTCTTACGTTAATAGAATCATTTTCAAAATTATACGTTACAGCTCTATTTCCCTCGATAAATGAAAACAAAGATGGAGATACCAAAATTCCGTTTATGGCTAATCCGTTTTCAATCGTTCCCACCGTAATTCTATTTTTGTCATTGTTAACCATAAATTTTTTATTTTCATTTATTTTGAATTCAGTAGTTCTTTTATCAATCTCAAATTCTTCTAACACTATTTGTTTCCCATCATCAGTTGTCCAGAAAAAATCCCCCTCATCATCATGGTACAAACCAATTAAAGAAGTTATTTCACTTGACTTACCACGAGTATATTTTCTTTCAAAAAACTCACTTGCAATTAAAGCTATAACTTGTTTTTTTACTTTTTTAGAACAAGCGTCAAAGAAATTTTCTAAATCATTTTTATAACAACCAAAAATATTTTTTATATCTCTTAATACGTATGGTTCATTAAAATATTCTGTTAAAGGTTCAAATCTTTTAATTAAATCATATTTATATTCGTCAATTAAAACGCAGCCTTTAAAATCTACTTCAATATCATTTATTCTATTTTCTACTTCTCTAAGCGATTTAATATTACCATTTGTAACATCCTTAATAACCGCGTTAACATTACCATCAAAAGCATCTTCAGCCTTCTGCAAATATCTTTTAACCTCATTATTAGAAACTGTTTTTACATTGTTTAAAACACCATCTATAACATTACCATCAATTGGAATATTACAATTTTCCATAAGTTTAATTAATCTTATCCTCACCGTATCAAAAACTTCTGAAACATCTAAATTCTTATATAAAAAACTTCTTACCTTTCTTAGCATTCCTTACTCCTTTATAACAAATATTAAATACATAAACAAAATCTATTTTCCTAATATACCAACTAAGTATATCACATTCTTTTAATTAATTAAACATTACCAAAAACAAAATTAAAAAAAATAGCATACTAGCTATTTATTTCTTCTTCGGCAAGTCCGGTTGTTCTTATAATTATTTCAATTGGCACTTTTTCTTCTAAAAGTTTTTTTGCCACTTCCTTAGCCTTATTTAATTCTCCCTTTATAATTCCTTCCTTTATTCCTTCCTTTATTCCTTCCTTTATTCCTTCCTTTATTCCTTCCTCTTTACCTTCGGCCCATCCTTTTTTTATCGCGCTACTCATAAGTGAATTTCTCACTTTTCTTTGGTGTTCCTCTTCATCATACCACCCTTGTAATTCTTCGTTCCGGCTTATCTCCACTATCTTTTGTCCTACCTTTCTTAATTCCATATTATCTTGTATTAGTTTCTCTAACTCATCATCTTTTTCCATCATCATTATTACCAGCTCCTTTACTAACTCCTCTTCATTTTTTTCATTATAATATTTTTCCTTCGCGTTTGGCAAGATAACATGATAACTTTCTACGTTTACCCCTTCTTTTATCTTTCTTTTCTCATCCATCATTTCAAATTTTATTACTAACCTTTCATCTGGTTTATACTTGTTATAATTATCAAAATTTATTTGGATTATCTTGGGTATGTCACTATATTTTTCTCCTTCAAGTATTATTGACTCCCTTATCTTTGATATATACTCATTATTTCGGTCTATTAATCCTTCATAATACTCTTTATTCATTTCTAAATTTATTACGTTATCCTCTATTTCTACTACCATGTCCGTTATCTTTCTTTTCTCTTTTATACCCTTTATACTTTGTTCATTGTTTTTAAACACTATATTCTCTTTTATTTTATCTTTCTTTATTCCCGTTATATTACTTATCAAACTTATTAGATACCCTCTTGATTCCTCACTTGTTAATACTCCTTTAAATACTTTATCATACGTCATTGGTATTATTCTTTCGCTCATTTACTTCACCTCCTTGTTTTTACTTTTAACATAATTATCTTTTCTTTTCAAATTACTATTTTTCTTTTTTTGTTTTCTTTTTTCTTCTAAATTTCTTTAAAAATTTATTTATTTTCTCTTTTTTGTTTCCTTTTTTCTTCCATTTTTTAATTTTTGTTATTTTTTACCGTATTAAAAAAATTAGAGATTTTCTCTCTAATTTAATGTTACAACGGTATCTGGAGTTATCACTGTTCCCGGACTAATACTTTGCAATCCAACGTATCCTGCTCCTTCCAACGTATGCTTTATTCCTAATTTATTTAAAACCGTATCAGCATCTTTAAACGAATAATTAGTCAAATCTGGCATGGTTATTACCGGATCATTAGTAAATAGGAACAATTTATCCTTCGTATTAATCTCAGTGCTTTTAGAAGGGTATTGGTCTATTATGGTGGCTCCATTACCAAAAACTACATAAGTAGCTCCTATCACATTTAACTCTTCTTTTACACTTTGGGTACTCTTGTTTTTATAATTACTAACTTCATAAGTAATTACCTCTTTATTAAGTTCTGGAGCTTCTTCAAAGATACCCAAATACTTAGCGGTATCCTTAACGATGGTTTTAACGGTTTCTGGTAAAACCCTTGAATTTTTGCTTCGTTGCATGGCAACGTAAATGATAACTTCTGGGTCATTCATCGGGTACATACCCGCAAAAGAATAAACGTAATCATATTTTCCTTCGTAGTACTTTCCAGTTTTAGGATTGGCAATTTGGGCCGTTCCGGTTTTTCCAATCAAGTCATAGCCATCCATCCGGTAAGCACTACCCGTCGTTTCCGATGAATCAGAGTTAACCACCTTAAACATAAGGTCCTTTATTTTGGCTATGGTTTCACTTGATGCAACCCGCTCACCTTCTTTAACCTTTGCTTTATACGTTACTTCGTTAGTTGATTGGTTAACCGTCTTCTCGACGATGTAAGGTGTTAAAAGAACCCCGTTATTAGCAATCGCGGTTAAAGCTTTTACCTGCTGAATAGGCGTGGTTGTCATGGCTTGTCCAAACCCAGCGTTAACAACTTCAACGTCATACCTAAAATCCATTTTACCAGCGTACTCATTTGGTAAGTCAATCCCGGTTAAAGAACCAAAACCTAGTTTTTTATAATAATCCATTAATTCTTCTCTTGATAAATAATTTTTAATTAAATTTGCAACACACGTATTAGATGATAACGTATAACCTTTTTGGTAAGTTATCTCTCCCCAACCAGTGTTATTCCAGTCACTTACAACGTCTTCTCCAATGGTGTACGGACCGGTCATACACGTTGCCGTTTGAGCGTCAAAGTCCGGATTATTTTCAAAGGCCGCCATGAAGCTGTAAGTCTTCATAACCGAACCCGGCTCGTAAGTATAAGAAACTAACGGGTTTAAATAATTTTCTATGTTTCTAGTGTTAGGATTAAACGAAGGAGATGTTGCAGAGCCCAATATTTTACCAGTTTTAGCATCCGCCACCACCGCTACAATCCAGTCAGAATTAGACTCATCCTGAGCCTTGTTAACCACCGTTTCAAGTGACATTTGAACGTTCGAATCAATCGTTAAATAAACGTCGTTTCCATCTACTTTTTCCTTTCTTATTTCGTTTGAGTTAGGAAACTTATAACCATTTAAATCTTTTTGGTACTCAACAAAGCCATTGGTTCCGGTCATGGCTTTATCATACTGTTTTTCGATTCCCATTTCACCAGACATTTCGCCTTCTTCATTGGTTTTTGTATAACCTAAAACATAAGATAAAAAATCATTATTAGGATAATACCTTTTGTGGGTAGTAATAAAATCTATTCCTGGTAATTCAAGGTTTTCAATCGCTTCTTTCTGAAGTTCGGTAAGACCACGACCGGCCGTTCCAAACTCAACTTGATACGCATCTTTATTTAGCCTTTCAAGAATCTTTTCCTTTGACAAATCAAGTACGGTCGAAAGTTTTTCGGCCGTCATTTCCTTATCAACCACGTGTTTAGGAGTACTAAAGCCCTCGCTTCTTTTCGGGTCCAAATAAGCTATTATGGTATATGAATTAATCGTTTGGGCAAGAACTTCCCCGTTGGCATCATATATGTTTCCCCTTAAAGCGTACAAAGTCTCTTTCTTGGTGTTGCGCTCATTAGAAAACTCTTTCAAGTCAATTCCATCAACTTTACCCGTTAAGCACAAATATCCCAAACGTAAAATAAATACAAAAAGAAAAAGAAAAAATATTAAAGTAAAAACCTTTGCCGTAACATTTTTGTTTTTATTTAATATTTCCCTTTTCATACATCAATCACCCTTATTTTTGAATTACAATAATATTATTATTATTATACTCCAATCCTTCTGTAGCCGCAACAAGTTGCATGTTTTCTAGTGACACCAACTCGTTTACCTTCATCGTTAAACTCTCGTTTACCTTTTGTTCTTTAGATACGCTTTTCTTAAGTTTTTCTACTTCTATGTTAACCGAAGAAAGTTGTGACTTAAAAAAGAATACGGAAATAAACACGCACAAGATAGTTGTTAAAGTTAAAGATATCATGGTTTTCTCAAACTTTGTTTTACGCTTTCTTATTTTTTTCATTATCTCGTCTCCCTTTGCTTTATCGCAACCCTTAAGGTCGCACTTCTACTTCTTTTATTTTCCATAACTTCCTTGCTGGTTGGTTTTATTTTCTTTAAAACTTTTAACTCTGGTAAATAATCCGCATAAGTGCCAGGCATTCCCTTGGTTATCTCGTCTTCTTTAGAACGTTCCTTAAAAATTTGTTTACATATTTTATCTTCTAAGGAATGAAACGTAATAACCGCAATTATACCACCAACGTCAAGTAGGTCAATCGCATCATTTAGTGCCTTTGGTAAAACGCTTAATTCTTTATTTACCTCTATTCTTATCGCCTGAAACGTTCTTCTTGCCGGATGAGTTTCATTTTTATACTTAGAAGGAACGCAACCTGATATAACATCAACCAATTCAAGCGTAGTTTCTATTTTCTTTTTTACTCTTTCTTTTTCAATCGCTCTTGCTATTTGCTTTGCGTACCTTTCTTCTCCATAGTTTTTAATTATCCGGTATAAATCATTATAAGAATAATCGTTAACAACATCATAGGCACTAAGCTTAGCCGAACGATCCATTCGCATGTCAAGCTTTGCGTCTTCGTGAAAACTAAACCCCCTTAAAGCATCATCTAACTGTGGTGATGAAACCCCTAAATCAAACATGATTCCATCAACTTTAGTAACGTTCCTTTTTAATAATTCTTCTTTTAAATTAACAAAGTTAGAAGGAATTATCTCGAAGGCACCACCGATGCTTTTTAGAATGTTTTCACTTGCTTTTCTTGCTTCTTCATCTTGGTCGAAAGCAAACAATTTCCCCGTTTTTAATCTTTTTAAGATTGCACTTGAATGTCCCGCATAACCCAAGGTACAGTCAACGTAAACGCCATCTTCTTTAACGTTTAAAGCCTCTATGGTTTCGTTTAGTAAAACACTTATATGCTTCATTTAAACCTCCACGTTATCAAACAAGCTTTCCGCTAAGTCTGATATGTTGGCTTCGTTTTCTTTAAAGAATTCGTCAAAGGCATCTTCCGACCATATCTCAAGGCGGTCATTTACGCCAATAACAACGCACTTATTTTTTAAGTTAGCGTAGTTAACTAAAGGAAGTGGCAACGCAACCCGTCCTTGTTTATCTGTTTGGCACTCTATCGCACCAGATAAGAAAAAACGAAGAAAGGCCCTTGCGTCCTTTTTGGTAAAAGGTAATTGTTTTAGTTTCTTAACGATGTTCATCCATTCTTCTTTTGAATAAACGAACAAACATCCTTCTAGTCCACGGGTAACAATAAAACTTTCCCCTAATTCTTCCCTGAATTTAGAAGGTAAAACAATTCTTGCTTTATCATCAATGTTATGATGAAACTCTCCCATGAACATTTCAATCCCCCACAATCTACCACTTTATTCCACTGGCTACCACCATAATACCACATAAACGATTGTTAGTCTAGCGGTTTGAAATAAAAAATTAACTCAAAAATCAACACTTTACGTAAAGTAAAATTTCTTATTAAGTTAATTTTCACTATCAAATTTTCAAAAAAAATGTTAGAATATACTTATGATTAAAAAAATATTACTAGCTGGCATTAAGTTATATCAAATAACTCCGGGCCCATGGCACGGTTTGTGTAAACACGTTCCAACATGCTCTAATTATGCTTATGAAGCAATTAGTGTGCATGGAGTTTTAAAAGGAGGATTTTTAGCGATAAAAAGAATCTTAAAATGTAATCCATTTGGAACCTATGGATATGACCCAGTACCAAAAAAGGAGATTAAAAATGAAAAATAGAATTTTTATGTTAATAGGATTAGCGGTTTGCCTATTTGCTTTATCCGGCTGTTCTTACGGTGAAAAAGAAAGCACCATGACGGCTTATACCAGCGTTTATCCAGTAGAATATATCTTAGAAAACCTATACGGCGATAAGATAGCTATTTATAGTATTTATCCAGACGGGATAAACTACAAGAATTATAATCTCACTGATAAGCAACTAAATGATTATAGTAAAGGAGATTTATACGTTTATAACGGGGTTATAAATAAAGAAAAAGATTACGCGGTTGAATTGTTAAACCAAAACAAGAATTTGAAAATAATTGATGCCTCCCTTGGAATGGATTATACTAATGATGTTTCAGAACTATGGCTTGACCCTTCTAACTATCTAATGATGGCCTCAAACATAAAAAAAGGACTAGAAGAATACATCGATGAAAAAATAGATATAAAAGAGATAGAACAAAATTATGAAAAATTAAAGTTAAGCCTATCGCAAATTGACGCCGAGCTAAAATCAATCGCAAGCGACGGTAATAACACGCTAATCGTTAGTGATGATAGCTTTAAATTTTTAGAAAAATATGGTTTTACCGTAATATCATTACAAGAAAACGAGAACTTAACCTACCGGGTTTTAGCAGACGTAAAAAAACTACTAGGTAATAAATCTGTTAACTACATATTTTTAAAAGATGACGAGGAACCAAACGAAACGATAAACGAATTGAAAGAAACTTATGAGGTTCAAACCGTAACGCTTAACTCCATTGCAACGTTAAGTGCTTCCGAAAGAAAAGATAAAAAAGATTACGTAAGTATCATGATGGATAACATTAATTCAATAAAACTAGAAGTAAACGATTAAAAAATCGTTTCTTTTTTATTACAAAAAAACACTAGCTTTTGCTAGCATCTTTTCCGGTTATTATATAATCCTCTCCCTTAAAAGGCTCGGCCGTAAGTAAATCTCTATAATTCTGTTGCCTTAAAACTTCATAAATCATTATGGCAGCACAATTGGATAAATTAAGGGCTCTAACCTTATTAGTCATGGGTATTCTAAGACAGTGCTCTAAATCATCTCTTAGTATATCTAGCGGAATACCCGTTGATTCTTTTCCAAAAACCAAGTATATGTTCTCATCCTTATTAGAATAATCAAATGAAGTATGTGGCTTCTTACCATACCTAGTTAGGTAATAGTAAATTCCTTCGTTTTTGTTTTTAAAGTCATCCCAGTTTTCATATAAAGTATAGTCACACTCATTAACGTAATTAGCCCCACTTCTTTTTATATAACTTTCGTCAAGTGAAAAACCTAGTGGTTTAATAAGGTGAAGCTTAGTGTTGGTAGCAGCGCACGTTCTCATGATGTTGCCCGTGTTTCCAGGAATTTCTGGTTCGTATAAAACTACGTTAATCATTTATAAAACCTCTTTGCGTTAACTCTTTTATTAAACTATCTTTATCTTTTATGGTTGTACAGTCGATGATGTCAGTCATTTGACCATCTTTATAAAAAACTAACTCAGGTGCATACTGGTATATTTGGTCCGCTATATTGGTTTCGTTAATGTTTATATAACTCATGATATTTTCTAAGTTGTATTCCTTTATTACTGGCTTTAATAACTTTTCAAATTCACTTGAATCTTTTTCGCTACTGTTAGATACATAAACTATTGTGTTCGGTTGTTCAACTACGTGATTACTTATTTCATCATACTTAATCTCGGTTAAATAATCACCCATTTGTGACGTAGCTGCTATATTCTTTTGCCTGTTTTCGTTTAATTTTATAGCGATAAAAAGTATTAATAACGTTACTAAACATATGGCAACTAATAATATCATCTTTTTGGTTTTTTCTTTCATTTAGTCCTTGTATGATATATATAGTCAGTTACAAGAGAGATTTTGTATTTAATACTGAC
>CAMMVQ010000029.1 GCA_946500425.1 uncultured Mollicutes bacterium
TCTTTTTCAAACTACCATTTTTCTTTTTTTGGAGACTTTTTTACTCTATTTTTTTATTTATACCATCTATTTCTTTTTTTCTCTTTTTTTATTTTTTCTTTTCTTTATTTTTTGTTAAATTAAATTTTTTCATAAAAAAATGACCCGGAGGGTCGTTCACTGACAAAATAAACCTGCACAACTCGCAGGTGGGCATCCCACAATGGCTTTAGACTTCTTAATAATAATTAAGCATGAACACCACCATTGATTCTGATTCCCTTATAATATTTAGCGGGTTAAATGTGCCAGCTAGCGATACCTCCAGGACAATTATATTATATCACCATTATGACGTTTTATTCAATAGTTAACGCACTTCTTTACATTATTTGTTAGAAAAAAACTTAATAAACTCCTCTAATACCTTACATATTTTAATAAAACTCGCTTCGTCCTTTAAAACGTCTAACCGTTTATTATTAATAACCAACCGCATTGAAGGAATGCCACATATTAAAGAAGATATACCAATTATTTCGTTTTCTTTATCTTTATTTGGAACGTTTTTTTCATCAATCGTAACATTATAACGGATACCAAGAAGTTTAAATTTATCTATTAAAGAATCATATCCGCATAAACTTTCCCTGTTATTAGTTACAATGTCAATGTCGGTATCATCACTAAAAGTACTAGAATGTATGTCTATAAGAAGCTTTATGCCGTATGACTCTATTAAATTAATCACCGCACTTTTGTAGTTATGATCAGCATCAACGTTTGGGTCGGCGTGCGTAAAAAGCTGAAAAATAGCGTAAGAATTAGTAGCTCTACTTAAATACCTAGCTAGTGCACCAGTATACTTTTCGGCCTTCCTTACGTCATCTTCCCGGAACTGATTAACCGCGTGTGGTGCCGAAAGCAAAACAGGAACATTGCCACTTAAAACACGGAACTTTTCTTCCGTCCAAACGTTTGTTCCGAAGTATTCATTGTTAGCAAAATCAGCTTCTAACCCAATAATTTCCTCTTTCATAAACAGCACCCTTTCTTACCTTTAACTATCATTTATTATATATTATTTAAAATTAAAAAACAATAAAAAAGAGAATTATTAATCCTCTAATAATTTCTTTTTGTAAACCGCGTTAACGTTTTTTCTTTTTATATGCGTAAGTTGGCTCATAAGGATACGTATTAACACTAAGAACTCCCGGAATACTTTCAACTACCGGAAGCATTATTCGTTTTAAATCGTCATTAGCATCCTCGTCTTTTATAACGTAACAATAGCTGTTATCAGAGCTTCCTCCTTTAAGCGGTGAAACGTAAAATACATCATTAATTATTTCGTAAGAATAAGCCGGCAAATTTAAATTTAAATTCATTCCTTTATCAACTAATAACATTCTTTTTTTATCTAATTCTATTCCTTTAGTTACTTTATATATACCATTTTCTCCCCTGAAAGTGTATGCCATTTCCTCGGTCTCTTTTAAAACGTTATAATCTGTAACGTTATACGCCTCTAATACCTTTCCTTGTCTTAGATAGTATTTAAAATTTCTTGGGGCGATAAGTGGATTATAGAATTCTGCTTCTTTTTCGTCCTCGCTTATGAATCTTACATACACCATTTCGCCTAACCGTCTATCATCACAATCACGTTTAAAAATAATTATTTTTTTATTTTCATCAATCATATTGTTACCTCCTACATAATAAATTATTTAGTAAGGACTTAAAAAATGACTAAACGAAAAGATATATTATTTTTATACGTTTTGGTTTTTATTGAACTTATCGTTCTTATGAATTCTAAAACGGTTATTCAAAGTGTAATTGTAAGTAGTAGTATGTTTGTTCTTAATATTTTTCCAAGTCTTTTTCCTACCATGACAATAGGATTGTGCTTGGTTAATAGTAACGTGTTCTTAGTGATTCCAAGCGTAATTAAAAAAACTTTAAAAAAGTTATGTAACTTTGATGATAACATGACAAGTATTTTCATAATGTCCATGATAGCAGGAACGCCAAGTAACGCAGTTTTTATAAATAGTTACTTAAGCAAAGGTTTAATTAGTGAAAAAACAGCGCAAAACCTGCTTTGTTGTACTCATTTTGTAAATCCTTTATTCGTCATTGGGGCGGTTGGTTTAGGTGTTTTTAACAGTACAAAAATAGGTATTATTTTGCTTTCACTAATTTACTTATCCAACCTAATAAAAGCGATGATTTTAAGGAAAAACTTTATAAGTGTTAGAAAGGATAACGAAGCTATTCATTCGTTTAAACCAATTGAAACGATTAAATCTTCAATAAAAAGTGCCATAAATTCGCTGTTAGTAATTTTAGGAATAATAATTATGTTTAATATATTAGTAACGTTAATAAGTAAAATGTTTTTGTTTTCTGGCGATGTTTCGTGTGTGATTAACGGTCTGCTTGAAATGACGGGTGGGATAATAAAACTTAAAAGTACCGCTTTTCCTTATGTTGCAAAAATATTACTAGCTTACTACTTTCTTTCGTTCGGGGGTTTTTCCATTCAAATGCAAGCTTTAAGCATGATGCAAAAAATAAAGATAAAATACGTTAAGTACTTTATCTTTAGACTGTTTTAATTATTATTTTTTAGAATATTTAATTTCCATTTTTTTTATTTGCCAAGCCGAACTATCATTTGAAAAGCATTTATAATACTGCAAATCACCATTATTACTAACTATTTCTATTTTATAATCCCCGTCATATATTACACCCGTACCACAATTACCATCCGGACAGTTTTTATCAGTATACGCATCAGCGATTCTTAAAACATAATTCTCATCAACGAATCTTTGTGTTTCCGCCTGAGAAACGGTATATAACCTTCTAACGGTATATAAAGTTTCAAAAAAGTATATCATGGCAACACCAACTATGGCAAAACTAACGATTAATTCTGTTAAGGTTAGTCCTTTATTATTAATATCTTTCATTAGCCTTCACTTCCTCCTAAATTACAACTTCTAATCGGATTAGGATTATCTATTTTAATTGATGCGTAACGTGTTTCACCGCCATCTTTAAAAACCCCAATCAAACGGTAAGAACCTGGATCATAAGATGTTTTTTTCATCATTTTTAAATACCGGTTAAAGTTATAATTACTATCAGAAGGAACGTTCATATAGCCTGCTATATATAATTTTTCTAAGCTAATTATGCTATTTGCGTTCGTATTTAATGCCGCTAATGCGAGAGTGCATGAAAGTTCAGTTCCTATTTCTCCTTTATCTTGACATATATTGTTTATCGTATCATTACCAATTCCTTCCTTAGAATATATTAATTGCATTTTACTGTCTAAATCGCTAAAATCATAGACCCCAGCCTCATAAGTAGCGCCGTTATTACCGCACTTACCAGCAGTAAGATAATTATATATATTAAATTGAACGTTTGGCTGCTGACTTAAACTTGATACGTTTTCGATGAAATCAGCTAAAGCCTTCATCGCGTATAAATCTTCCGGTTGGTCATAATAATTTGTTCTGTTTTTATAGGTAGTGTATAATTTTGAAACGTTCGGATAAACGAAGGCCATTACCGTCGTAACTAGTGCCACTATTACGATTGTTTCTGCCAAGAAAAAACCTTTATTATTCTTTTTCATTTTTCTCACCTTTTCTTTATTGCTATCTTCTTGAATATATTATATAATATTATTATAATAAAATCTAGATAGAAGATAAGAATAATAGATGATGTTAGGACAAAAAGAATGTAAAGGGAGCGATTTTTTCATGTTAAAGAAGATAGATTTTACCAAGTTACCAATTACAGAAATCGTAAACGAAATTATTTATACAGCAGCTCAAGCGGGCGCTAGTGACATTCATTTTGATCCAACTGAAACAAGTATTAAAATTAGGTTTAGAATTGACGGAATATTAATAGACTACGCCATTATCCCCGAAAGTATAAGAAAAAATCTTATTGCAAGGCTTAAGATTATATCAGGAATGGACATCACGGAATCAAGGTTACCACAAGATGGTGCCATAAAGACCACGATAAAAGATTTATCGCTTGACATGCGTGTTTCTTCTTTACCTACTAACGAAGGTGAAAAAATAGTTATACGTATTCTTGATTATTCAGCTTCCTTAAAGGGACTTGAGAGTTTAGGATTTTCGCCTAATAACTTAAGAAAATTAAGGGAATTAATAAAAGAACCCAACGGTATAATATTGGTTACCGGTGCAACTGGTTCTGGTAAATCAACTACGGTTTACTCCATTCTACAAGTTTTAAATACACCTGAAGTTAATTTGGTTACGGTTGAAGACCCAGTTGAAATGAACATAGATGGAATTAACCAAATCCAAGTTAACAGTGAAATAGGACTGACCTTTGCCAGCGTATTAAGGTCCATTTTACGTCAGGACCCGGATATCATTATGATTGGTGAGATTCGTGACGACGAGACCGCTAAAATAGCCGTTCGTGCATCAATTACCGGACACTTGGTATTATCGACGATACACACTAATAACGCCCTTAACACGATTGAGCGTTTAACCGACATGGAAGTTGAAAGATACTTACTCGCAAGTTCTTTAAACGGAATAGTATCACAGAAACTTGCCAGAAGGCTTTGCCCTCACTGCATAAAAAAAAGACCCGCAATAGACTTTGAAAAAAGGCTATTTAAAGCTAATTTAGGAGTTGATATAACGGAGTTATCATATGCTACCGGCTGTTCTGAATGCGTGGGTGGTTACAAAGGACGTATAGCTATCCACGAAGTATTAATTATATCTCAAGAAATAAGAGACGCCATATCAAACGGAATGCCAAAAGAAGAATTAAGAAAACTAGTATACACGAAAGATACTACCACGATGTTACAAGATGGATTACAAAAGGTATTACAAAACATAACAACGTTAGAAGAAATACTAAGGCTAGTAGAACTAGATGACGAAAACACCAAAATAGTTTATGGTAAAGTTAATATGGGTCAAGAAGGTTCAGCCAACACTATGGAAAACCAAACTAATGATACTGATGTTTTAAACAATAACGTTACCAATGGCATGGTTAAACAAGAACCACAAAAAACAGAAACGGTAAACGCTACGACACCTATTAGAAAACAAAACGTCATTTCAAATAACACGTCTAATACGGTTAATAATCAAGGCATAATGAATCAGGGAGTAAGTAACAACAGTACAATTAACCAAGTTAAAAACGTAAAACCTATTAGTCCGGTTTTAAATGCTACTAATACCATGAAACAAGGCATGACAAATCACGTTATTGATAACACAACAAACTTAAGTGATAATAATACTCAAAGCATTAAACCGCTTGACTTATTTTCAAATAATAAAAATCAGGATGAAATATTAGATTTATAAAAGGTGCTTATAATTAAGCACCTTTTTAACTAGTAAAAAATAATAAAAGTTTATCAAAGTTTAAGTTCGTCAGCAATATAATTGCGGCCGCAAGTGATAAATAAGGCCCAAAAGAAACTACGTTATCATTTTTTTTAACCAGTTGTACAACCGATACTGGCAAAGCAATAAAGGAAGCTAAAAAAATTGAAACAAGTGACATGTCAAAGCCAATAACTAACCCAATGACAAACAATAGTTTTATGTCACCGCCACCAAGACTTTCCTTTTTAAAAAAAGCATCTCCTAATATCTTGATTAGAAACAAAATTGCAAACGATCCAGCACCGCTTAAAATAGGCATAAAAAGTCCGTTAAAAAATGATACATCATTAATAATGCAATTAATTATCATTTCAATTAGTAACAATATGGTTCCAACAATCAATACTTCATCAGGAATTATATAATATTTAAGGTCACTAATACTTATGATAATTAAAGTTGACAAAAAAGTAATAGATATAAAAAACTCAATACTTATTCCAAAAACAAGGTATGAAAGCAAAAAACATATACCGGTTAACAGTTCAAAAAAAGGATAAAAGAACGATATCCTTTTTTTGCATTTCTTACATTTGCCACCAAGAAAGACAAATGATAAAACTGGTATTAATTCATAAAATCTTAGTTTATGGTTGCAATTAGGACAATGTGAGGCCGGAAAAACAATAGACATATTATTAGGAACACGATATCCAACTACGTTGTAAAACGAGCCTAAAACTAAGCCAAAGATAAATATCATGAATCCCATAAGCACATCAATTCCCATTTTTAACTCCTCCTATAACGCGTCGTACATACCATACATCGGAATTATTACCGCAAGTAATATTCCTCCTACTACTACCGCTAAAAATACGATAAGTAAAGGTTCAATAAGCGTTTTCATCTGATTAATTATGGTGCGGTGCTGTTCTTGATAATAATTGGCAACACGTTCCATCATCGGACCTAAGCGTCCGGTCTTCTCACCAGTTATAAGCATTTGATAAGCGATGTTCGGAAACGCCCAATGGTCTTTAAAGGCCGCCGACAAAGTATCACCCTTAGTAAGGTTTTTAGCGGTGTCAAATATTAATTTTTTATATATTTCATTATCAGTAATTTTGCTTAACACGTCCATTGAATCAGTAATGAATACGTTGTGATTAATTAAGTTAGCAAAGGTTTTTGCAAATACCGTTACCTCGTTATATATTATGATGTTTCCAAAAACTGGCAAATGCATCGTAAACTCTTGAATTGAACGCCTAAATGATTTTATGTTCTTATACATGTAAATAAATATTAAAGCAAATAGTATTATGCCTATTAATATGTAAATTAAATAATCTTTTAGAAAGTCGCTTATGGCAATTACAACCTTAGTAATGGTAGGTATATCGCTACCCAAATCAGCATATATATCAACGAACTGAGGCACAACCCACATCAAGATAAAAGTAACAACCACAATGGCAAAAATAGATACTACCATAGGATACATCATCGCTGATTTCATTTCTTTTCTAGTCGTTTCTGACTCGGTATAGTATTCGACCATGTCGTCTAATGTCTCTGGCAAATTACCAGTCATCTCGGCTGTCTTTATCATGTTTATTAATAACTTTGGAAAAACGTTTCCGCGTTTTTCCATCGCAAGTGATAAAACATCACCCATCGATAAGTCGTAATAAACGGCTCGCCAAGCTTTTTTTTCATTAACGTTTTTAGCCTGATCATCCAATATTTTAACCGCGTCAGCTAGGGCGATACCCGACTTTAAGTACGCCGATAACTGTGATAAGTAAAATATTAATCTAGCTTTCTTAAACTTAAACCCGCCTAAGTTAATGTGAGATGCTTTAGCGGGAATAATTTCATAAACTTCGTATCCCTCAGCTAATAAAAACGAATGCACGTCAACCCTTGATAAAGCTTCTATGCTACTTTTTTCAATTTCTCCCTTTGGGTTTTTAGCAACGTAATCAAATACCAAGGGCTTCGCAAAACGGGTTGCCTCGTTTTTCTTGTCCTTAAATTGCTCGTCCAACACCGTTTTTTTAGCTTCAAGCTCTAACTGTTGTTTTTTATTATACGTAAGTTTCTTAAAAAAAGCGTTCAATTTATCATTTAACGTTACGGGTTCACCATTCTTACGCTTTTCATTAGCCCTTTTTTCACGTTCTGCTTCTATTTGTTGCTCTCTTTTTTCTCTTTCTTGTTCTCTTTGCCTTATCTCCGCTTCTCTTTTTTCTCTTTCGTTTCTTATTTTTTCTTGTTCTAAGGCTCTTTTTTTCTCTTCTTCCCTCGCCTTGGCAACAAGTCTTTCAAACTCTTTTTGACGCTTTATTTTATTTTCTTGTTTTTCTTTTGCTATTTTAACCGGATCGGTTTCTTTAGGGGGAACCTTAGGCTCGCTATAAGCCGAACGGGTTTCCCTAACCACCTTTATTTTTTCACCATTTTTTAGTTCTGGTATCGAACTTTTTTCTATCTTTTTCTTCGTACCAAAAATAAGTTCAAAAAGTTTAACTATTCCTAAAACAAAATAATATGGTATCAATAAAACCGAAATTACTCCTCTATATATAAATACGAATGGTAACAAAATAATATCTAAAGCGCTCATAACTTAAACACCTTCCTATTCTCATAAAAACATTATAACACAATTTTTTTATTTTTTATCTAACAAATACATAAAATTAAAACTTTGATAAACCATTTTACTTTTAGTCATATATTATAATAGAGGTGATAAAAATGTACGGCCAAATTCCATACATGTTTCCCGGTACAATGATGCAGGCTGCTCCAACAAGCGCCATGATTTCACCGACCGGCTTAGGCACTACCTTGGGCGCAGCCAAAACCGGAGCAACTTCATTATTAGGAAAAATAAATTGGTCCTCTTTACTTTCTAACGCCCAAAAAACGCTTAACGTTGTTAATCAGGCAATACCATTATATTATCAAGTAAAGCCAGTGTTTCAAAACATAAAAACGCTTGGTAAAATAGGAAAAGAATTTACCAAACTAAATGGTTCTCAAAATAATAGTCAACCCAATAACGTAACTAATACAACTAACAATGTTAATCAAACAAATAGCGAAGAGCAAACGATACCAGAGCCTACGTTTTTCCTATAAAATAAATACGCATAATTTTATGCGTATTTATTTTTTAATTTAGTGAGGTTTTTTATTTGACGTTTAATAGCTACTTTTTTAACAATCTTACTTTTAGGTAACATTGCTAATATTCTTTTATAACCGTTAATCTTATTATCAATTATCTTTTTAAATAATGGTCCTTTTTCGTTCAAGATGAACGGTCCATATAAAATTTCTTCTTTCGAATACTTTTTAAAACCTTTTGAAAACTTAATAATGGTGTATATAATATTATTTTCTTCGACCAGAATTTCGTCTTTTACATAATATCCTAATTTTATCATTCCTTTTCTTACTTCCTCTGGTTTGGTGTTTGACTGAATGATAACGGTGTTTATCGTGGCTAATAAGTAAGCGTTTTCTTTTAAAATGCTCAGTATCTTTTGATTACCTAACCCAGATATAACAACCGTATCAACCCTATCATGCTCGGTTATTACGTTTAGTCCGTCGCCTAGTCTTACGTCAATGTTTTTCACGCCAAACAAAGCAATGTTTTTCTTGGCCTGATTAATGGCACCTTCTTTTATATCACATGCGTATGCTTTATTAATAAACTTATTTTGCAAAAGATAAACGTCCAATAAAGCATGGTCACAACCAACGTCCGCCAATACTGAACCTTTATCCATCATGTTTGCAATGGCATGAAGTCTTTTAGAAAGTTTAACTTTAGTCACTTAGATAATCCTTTAATTTTCTTGACCTAGAAGGATGTCTTAGCTTTCTTAACGCCTTAGCCTCAATCTGTCTTATTCTTTCGCGGGTAACACCAAACATGTTACCTACTTCTTCTAGCGTGTGACAAGTTCCACCATGAAGTCCGAAACGCAACTTTAGAACCTCCTCTTCCCTTGGTGTTAGGGTACAAAGCACTTCTTCAATCTCGTCTTTTAGCACTTCATTAATCGCGTACTCCTCAGGACTCATACTGTTTTCGTCTTTTAAGAAATCTCCCAAGTGAGAATCGTCTTCCTCACCAATTGGTGTTTCAAGTGAAAGCGGGTCTTGTGATATTTTAAATATTTCGCGCACTTTTTCTTCGGTCGTTCCCATTTTTTTAGCTAATTCTTCTTCTGTTGGTTCACGGTTTAACTCAAGGGTTAATTGCCTTTGAATCCGCTTTAATTTATTTATCGTTTCTACCATGTGTACCGGAACACGAATGGTTTTCGCCTGATCAGCAATCGCCCTTGTTATTGCTTGCCTAATCCACCAAGTAGCATAGGTAGAAAACTTATAACCCTTAGAGGCGTCAAACTTATCAACTGCCTTCATAAGTCCAATATTTCCTTCTTGAATAAGGTCCAAAAACGACAAGTTACGACCTACGTAACGCTTGGCAATCGAAACTACTAAACGCAAGTTAGACTCAGCTAAAATCCTCTTAGCCTCCTCATCACCTTCTTCTACTCTTTTAGATAAAGCTAATTCTTCATCCAAACTAAGTAAGCTTATTTTACCTATTTCTTTTAAGTACATTCTTACTGGATCATTAATACTAGCATTCTTAGGCAAGTCAACGTCCTCTATTATTAAAGAGTCACCATCATCTTGCCCTTCTTCTTCGTCCTCAAAGTTTTCAGAAATAATATCAATGTTATTATCATGAAAAGCATTATATAAATCATCTAGAGAATCACTATCTAGTTCTAGTCCTTTTAGGCTTTCAGCCAACTCTTCGTAGGTTAAAGTTCCCTTTTCTTTTCCTTTAGCTAATAATTCCTTTTTTCTTTCTTCAAAAGACTTTATTTCCTTCATTATTTACACTCCTTTTTCTTTAAACCAGCTAATTTTTCTAATAAAATTATTTTTTTAGCAACGTTTGTTTCCTCACTAATTTGTCTTTTAATTTTTTCTTTTTCATGTTTTAGTATTCCATCATCAATGGTCTTTATGTAATCTTTTATTTGGTTTACCGTCATTTTAGCCGGTAAATCATAGCTATCAATCCTTAGTACCTCATTTATTAAATCCGTTTTGTCCTCCAAGAAAATCGTAAAATCAGTAACGTTAATATAATGTTTTTGATCATAAAAATCAAGTATTTCTAAAGCGATTTTAGAAAGTAACTTATTTGATAAATACGCCACGTTATTTTGGTACATGATAATTACATCAACGTTTCTTAGCATGTAATATATTAAATATTCTTGCGCTTTTTCATACTTACTTTTACTTGTTTGTTTTGGCTTATCCATTATTTTGCCTATTTTTTTGGGTACGTTAGCAACAAAGGAATTAATGGTACTAGCGTCAACACCAGTTTCCTTTGATAACTTCTTAACGCTTAGTTCATAAACGATTGGGTCTTTAATTTCGTTAAGTTCCTGTGCCATGCTTTTAACGTAAGAAGAAATATCTTCGTAGTTATTAAAATCTATTCGTTCTTTTTCCGCGTCTATTTTAAAATCAAAAACGCTCATCGCATTATTTAAATGCGTTAAAAATGCTTCCTTTTTCTTTTTAATAACGTATTCATCCGGGTCTAAATTTTCCTCTAACCTTATTATCTTTGGCTTTATTCCAATGTCTTCAAGAACGTTTATCGCGTTTGTCGTTGCTTTTTTACCAGCGGCATCACCATCAAAGCATAATACTACGTTCTTTGATAACCTCCTAATTAAGTCGGCGTGTTCTTTGGTTATCGCCGTTCCCATGGTTGCAACAACGTTTTTAATGCCAACGCAAGAAAGTCTTATTACGTCCATAAAGCCTTCTACTACGATTATTTGTTTACTTTCTCTTGCGTAATTAATGGCACGATGATAATTATAGAGTAACGACCCCTTTTTAAATACTACTGACTCTTTAGAGTTTAAGTATTTATTCTCTTTTTCTCCGTTATAAATTCTTCCGGAAAAACCAACAACTTGTCCGTCTAAATCATAAAGTGGAAACATTATTCGGTTATGAAAGACATCATAAGTAAAATTGCCGTTAAAACCAGATATTCCTAGTTCCACCAAATCGTTTACGTCACATCCTTTAGACGTTAAAAACTTACTTACTTCGTTATCGTTTAACGATAATCCAATATCAAACTCTTTTATTATCTCATCGCTTATTTGACGTTGGTGCAAATACTCAGTAGCCTTTTTACCATATACACTTTTTAAGTTATTTTGATAATACTTATTAACTAAGTCATAAATATCATAATATTTTTTTAGTTTGTCATCCCGTTTGGTTGCGTTTTTTAAATCAGCTATGTTTAGCTTTATACCAACCTTTTCCGCCAACTTTTTAACTGCTTGTCCGAACGAAATCTTTTCATAATTCATAACAAAGTTAAACACGTTCCCAGAAGCACCGCAAACAAAACAAGTATAAATTTGCTTTTCCGGAGAAATACTCATACTCGGATTATGGTCGTCATGAAACGGACAAATAGCAAAATAATTTTTTCCCTTACGCTCCAAAGGCAAATACTCTGATATAACATCAACAATGTTTAATCTTTTTTGAATTTGAAGAATAACGTCATATGATATTTTATCCATTTTTAACGCCTCCAATATAATTATTCTACATAATTTTTAAAAACACTCGAAAAAATTAAAAAAAATTAAAAAAATAACATTAATTTGCTATTTTTTTAACTAAATACCATCAATTATATCCTCAATCCTAGATAAAGCGTCATATAAAGATATGTCTTCAAACTCATTTTTATCTCTTTGTTTTATCTCTACTAATTGTTCTTTTATCTTGTTACCAACCGTAATTCTAATTGGGATTCCAATTAAATCCATGTCGTTGAACTTAACCCCGGCCCTTTCGTTTCGATCATCCAAAATGGTTGAAATATTTTGGCTTTTAAGCTCTTTATAAAGGTAATTAGCGGCATCATTTTGTGACTCGTCAAGACTGTTAACAATTATTATCGCAACCTTAAATGGAGCCACTTCAAGGGGCCATACAATACCTTTATCATCGTTATGTTGTTCTACTATGGCCGCCATGCATCTTCCAATTCCAATACCATAGCATCCCATCCATACAAAGTCGCTTTCATTTTCTTTATTTAAATATGTTAAATTCATTTTTTCTGAATATTTAGTTCCCAACTTAAAGGTGTTCCCAACCTCAATACCAGTTTTAAACTCTAATTTCTTACCACACTTTGGACAAACGTCACCATTCGTTATACATCTTATGTCACCACATAAATCATACGTAAAGTCATCCAAATTAACGTTTACGTAATGATAATCTGTTTTGTTAGCACCGACCACAAAGTTAACCATGTTTAACACTTCATTATCTATTACGATTGGAACATCAAGCCCAATTGGTCCAGCAAACCCTACACTTGCGTGGGTAACTTCCTCAACTTCTTGTTTTTCTGCTAGCCTTATCTCGTTTGCACCTAATAATTTTTTAATTTTTGCTTCGTTAGCTTCGTGAATGCCCTTTACCAAAATAGCATAAAACTTATCATCAATTTTATAAATCAGTGTTTTCACGATTTTATCTTTACTAACGTTTAAAAATGAAGAAACGTCATCTATCGAACCAATGTCTTTGGTCATCACAAGTTCACGTGGTCTTATTTCCTCGTCACTTTTTTCAATCATAGCCATACATTTAGCAACGTCTATGTTAGCGGCATAGCCACATTCATCACAAATCACTAACTTATCTTCGCCAATTGGAGAAATAGCCTGAAACTCCTCAGATAAAAGTCCTCCCATTGCCCCAGTATCAGATTTTACTATTCGGTAGTTTATCCCAAGCCTAGTAAATATTTTTTTATACGCGTTATACATTTCATTATAGGAGTCATTTAAACCTTTTTCGTCCACGTCAAAAGAGTATGCATCCTTCATCAAAAACTCCCTAACCCTTATAAGTCCATACCTACTTCTAGCTTCATCCCTAAACTTATCCTGAATTTGGTATATACTAAACGGTAAATCTTTATACGAACTTATCTTTGAAGCGGCCGCAACGGTAAATAGTTCTTCGTGGGTAGGGGCAAGCACGTAAGATTTATCAAAACGGTCCTTAAGAGAAAACATATCCGCTCCGAAAGCCTTTCTTCTTCCGGACAAAACGTAGGTTTCTTCGGGTACTAAAGCTGGCATCAAAAGCTCTCCAGCACCAACGTTTTCCATCTCTTCTCTTATTACCTTTTCTATGTTCTTTATTACCTTATACCCCATCGGAAGATACATATAGACTCCTGATGAACTTTTTTTAATCATCCCACTTCTCGTTAATAAGTTCCCAGAGATTGATTCCTCATCCTTGGCATCTTGCCTTAAAGTATAAAAATAACTTCTTTTAAGTCTCATAAAAACACTCCTCTTATATACGAGTATAGCCTAAAACCTAACTTTAGGCAAGAAAAAAAGAGGTTCTCCCCCTTTTTATTTGTGAGCGCGAGCTCCTATCTGATAAGCTTTAGTTTCTTCACTTATTGTCTTGTCCTCATCTTCAAAGACAGAACAGTACATGTCCATGCACTCCTTAAGTTTATCTTCGTTAACTAAATAACGTCCATCAGAGATTCTAGATAGCATTCCTACGCCTACGAAAAACGCAACACCATCATAAAGTTTAGCCTTCTCATCATACGGAAACGTATCGATTACACCCTCTTTTAACATAGGAACATTTATAGCTATTACCTTTCCCAACACTTTACCTTTGTTACCGTCAACAAAAGTTTTTTGTGCAACGTCCCCGCCAGCAACTTCAATAACGTTCGTATCACTATCACAACTAACGGCATATAAACTACTGCTTTCATACATATCTAGAAGAGTTTTAAAAGTATCAGCATCATATAATTTTCTTTGCGCATCCAATTTTTTTCTTTTTCCTAACGTTTCCATGCAAGTAAGCATCCAAAACCACCATCACTTTCAATAATATTTTAAACCCTTCATTAATAAAACACAATTTGAATTTTTATTTAAATGAAGATAATATAATAACGCATTTAATAAACTTTGTCAATAATTTTATAATTATTGTTAATCCTTTTTTAAAATGTTACATAGAAATTTTTTAGAAATGTTACATTAT
>CAMMVQ010000030.1 GCA_946500425.1 uncultured Mollicutes bacterium
TTTCGTGCTTTTCAAATATTTTTTTCATAACTATCTCACTTTCAAATTACTATTTGTCGTTTAGATAATTATATCATTAAATCCAAAATAAAAATAGTCCTATACTAGCGACTATTTAAGGAAGTGCGATACTAATGATCGGCACAGTCAAATGGTTTAACAAGTCAGTAATCTATACTGACAATATAAATATACTATAAATCGATAAATTTCACAACCTATTTTGAATATCTTTTATCGGTTTCTGAAAGCATTTGATAAAATTGTTCGGCGACTTTATCTTGTTCGTATTTCAATTTTTTAAAAGAACGATATATAGCTTTTTTCATAGGATAATTTTTTTTGAAACTATTTTTTAATATATCTTGATTATCTTTACTTACTTTTCTTTCATTTAGATAAACCAATAAGGTAGCTTCGTTTAATAAATCGTTTAGACTTATATTTTGATTAGTAGAAAAGCGATTATGATATACATACAAAGCATTATTAACGATAGCATTTAGAACATAATTATCGTACTTTTCTAGTTTATCTTTAATGAGTTTACTATCTTTTGCATTTTCAAAACCTATATTACTAATTAAGTTATCTTGATCGATTTTTAAAAAGATATTATTTATTTCTTCGATTTGGTTATTGATTTCTTTTTCTGATAATTGTATATCTCTATCATTAAAAAGAGTATGTTTAATATCTTTTGTTAAAAGTCTAATTTCATTTCCAATTTTATTTTTAGGTAGAGAGTTATATTTAATTTTTTTAGGACTATCAGTACGCACTTTATTAAGCAGGAAACCTAATCTTAAAATTTTATATTCTAAATCAATATTAGTAATATCTTTTAGAGAAAAACTTTTGTCTTTAGGGTTAAAATATTTTTTTAAGTCCTCCAAACTTTTATTAAGATTAATAAGTGCAGGAGTAAATACTTTAGCTCTTTCAATAGCAAGTACAGACTGTCTTTTGATAAAATTCATTTCTCGGTCATCAAGGTTTAATCTTTGCTTAAAATGTAATTTGTTATCAGTACCTAAATACGATTCTTTCTTTTCAATAAAACCAATATGAAAGTGATAATTATTTCTATCGAAAGCCTTATGCAAGGAAACAACCCAGTCCATAGTTTTATATGGATCTTGATAGCCACATTGTTTTAAAAACATAGGAAGTATTTTAGTAGTAAGTTCTTTTTGTAAATTATCAATACCAATATTCTCATCTACATAATCTTTATTAAAAGAGAGGACGGATAAGTGAATATTACTTTTATCAAAGAGTTTAGACCAGTAGAAATTTTTTTTACTGGCTTCGCTATCAGTTACAAATTTACCAAACTTATCCATCATCATTTGTTCACGTTTCATAGAGTTTATTTCCATAACAGAAATATCTTTTTTACCACCCATCATATAATCAAATAGATTAGAATTATTACATTTTTCTAATGTTATATTGGCTTTTTCTTCGTTCCTAGAATAAGTCATAAAACCTTTATTCCCAAATAAATAATTTTTAGCTTGAACAGAATAGTCGGTTTTATTTTTACATTGTTTGAAAATTCTTTTACCGTTTTTATCTTTACCTTTATAAAGAAGAAAATTATTATCTTTATTGTTTACAGCAAAAAAAGGATTATCAATAAATATAACTTTAGGGCTACTCATTATGTAACTTTTCTAAAATATTTTTAACATCTTCTAGTACTAAAATATAATCCTGATTTTGTTTTGCTTGTAATTTTTCTTCTTCATATTTTAAGATACCTAATTCTAATAAATACTCTAGGGTTTGATATGAGTAGTGCTGACCAATTTCGTTATTAATAATATCAATTTTATCATTAATAGATTTTTTTAAACGGATACATTTTTTAATATATTTTTCCATAAACTAATCCCAAATTTTATATTTATTCTTTTTGATATTATCATAAAACGAAGTTAAATATTTATCTTTAGTTGGATCAGAATTTTCTCTAAAACCATGATTTGCATAGCTTTGTTCTTCTAAACTTTTGATTAAATAAACAGTCGATAAAAGTTTATCAATTTTACTATCTAAATCTTTAATATTTTTAAAAACTTTCTCATATTCAAAAAAGGTAGATATAATTTCATTGATAGCTTTATTTTTCGTTTTTATCTTATTTATTTTCATATAGCTTTTAATTTTATCTTCTAAATAATCTTCTAGGGAAACTGATCCACGAGCCATTTTACACCTTTTTAATAGACTAATCTAAAAAACAGGATATGATATTTGCCACCTTATTATATACAAAACCTTATTTCATAAGGTTTTTGTCGGTGGCAAAACACTTTTCGCACTTGCGAAAATAACACCATTTTATTATAAAATTGCCACCAGTCATTAAATAATCATTGAAATAACTATATAAATGGTGGTGTAAAAATGGTGCATTTAACTATTATCTGTATTTGTAGGTCGTTTTAATTCTTTTTCCATATTTAAGTCATTAGAAGATAATTCATTTTGTATATTTTCAAGTTCCAGTAATTTATTTCGGTAAATTTCATTAACTTGTTTTATCTCATTGATAGCCATATCTAATTTATATTTTTTATTTAGATAGTTTCTTTTAACGATATAAGATTCATCTTTCATAGTCGATTCTTTATTGACAGTATAGATATATGCACCGTAATAATTACTTTCATTATAATAAATTACACTCATATCATGAGCTTTATTTTTATATTCTAAATTGTAGAATTTTATCTTATCAATGTTGTTATTATCGAGCAGAGTTATATCAAATTCTACACCATATTTTACTTTAATGTTTTCTAATTTTCTTTTAAATTCTAACTTTAAATCATCTTGTTTTTTAATCTTTTCTTTAATGTTTTTATCATTATCCGATCTCAAAATCATCACCTCGCAATTTTTTAGAAATAAGATTATATTGTTCATAAAAATAAGTAAGATTTCTTATTAGAGCTTCTTTATTTTCAGTAAGTGCTTTATTAATATCTTTACATTTTCCATCGTCAATAGATTTAATTAATGTGTTATTAAAAGAAGTTATACCGAGTTTATCTAATTCATTTTTTAGACTATTACCAATTTTTAAACCAGCACTATCATTATCAAGAGCTAGTACAAAAATACCTTTATAATCATATTCTTTTACCAAAGATAGAAAACGATTTGTATTATAACCATTAAGACTAATTGTTTTTATATCAGGAATAATAGTTTCTAAAGATAAGCTATCAATAATACTTTCGGTAACATAGATAACGGAATTATCAGTAGAATTTTTTAATAAATCTTCATTAAATAAATATCCTATACCACTAGTTTTATATTTGTTATTACTAGTGGTAGAACGACCAAAATAGCTATGCTCATTTAATGGGAATATAACGATTTTTCTTCTTGTATCATAGCCTATAAAATATTTATCTTGCAGTCTTTTATCAATGTGGCGAGTATTAGTTAAGTAATCAGTATTACCAATATTTTTATGACAATAATAAAAGTATTTACTAAAATCTTTTTCTATATAGTCATCTTCTTTAATAGTAGAAGTAGGAACAATTTTGTCTAACTCGTTAAATAATTCAGCAATTTTATTATGCTGTTCTCTAAAACTGGTAAGATCATAATGTAACTTAATTAAATCATATATATCATACCTTTCGCCACAAGAAAAACATTTACAGATTTGATATTTTGGCGAGTAATACATACTAGGGTGTCTGTCAGGGTGATTAGGATTAAGACAATGAAAGTGTTTTTTTAAATTACTCACATTACAGTATAATTGCAAATACTGTGGTAAGTAACTTTTGAATTTTTTTATTTCTTCTTCGTCTATCATTTTTTATTTTTGAAGATAGAATTAATTACAGTAATAAAATCTTGATTAGAAGTAATTTTAACTTCATACATGAGTTTTAAAAGGGAATCTGTTTCTTTCTCTTGCTTAACTTTTAACTTGTTATTTTCTTTTTCCAAGTCTTTTAGTTTTTGAAAGAGCAAATTTCTTTCTAACTCATAATCCGAAAGTTTATTAGTAATTGTTTGAAACTCTGTAATTATTTTATCCGTATTCATAACCAAAAATCCTCTTGTTTTTCTAGTATGTCTTTCATTGCTAAATCTAAACCATGTCTTAAATTCTTATTTTCTAGTAAATCTTTTTCAGTAATATTAAGAGCCTCTAAAGTATCCTCGTAATCTTCTGTATATGAAAATTCGTGATTATTAAGTTCACAAAAAAACATATCATAGATAAACCCTGTACCAGTTTTATCTTTATTTATTTCTTCTTTTAGTTCAGATATATGTCTTATATTCATTTGATCCCAGTCTTTCATTTTGTCTTTAGGTATATAAAAATTATTACCGATATAAAGGACTTTATCTCGGTCAGTTTCTTTAAAACCTAATTTTTTTAGACTACCTTTTAATTGGTCGTCATCAAATGCAAAAATAAGAGGAAACAAATCACGTTCTTCCTTTTGACGTTTCATTAATTCTTTATATTTATTCATTTATCAAAACTCCTTTCAGTTTATTTCATAGTCATTATTAGAATAATTTTTTAATAACTCAAAATTATCTTCTTTAATAATTTTATCTAAAACTTTATAATCTATTTTTTTAAAATCTTCCATAGTTATATAGTTATCTTTATATATGGATTTAGTTAATTGTTTTGCTAGATACATTGGATTTATAAAAGAAGAATTACAAGAATAACAACAGTTGATTAAGCTATCTATTTCTTTAGGGGATAAATCATTTTTCTCTGAAATGATGCCAAGATAAAAACCTAATTCATCATAGGAAAAATCTTCAAATAAATTATTAGTAAGTTCTTTGTATGGATTAATTCTTTTAAGAACTCTTTGATTATCAAAAGGACTTTCCAACTTTAAATATTTAGTTAATATTTCTTCTTCCATATACTCAAAAGGTTTAAAGTCTTTAGGATCAACTCCATCGCCATAGTAAAATGAAAGAGGAAAAAAATCATAATCACTATCTTTATCAAATTTATACTCATTAGTTTCTAAATCATAAATCATAAATTCCTTTTTCTCTGGCGATAGTAAGCAACCTGATCCATCATAATACCTTTTCCATATCCACCCTTTTGGGAGTAGTGTAGCAGGAACAAAACTCACTTTATCTTCGTTATTCATTTTGATTTACCTTTTCATATCTTAAACGGAAAACTAATTCAAAATAACCAGCTAGGACAAGCATTTTTACCAAATCAAGTTTTAAAACAGATGATATTCTAACTAAAATATTAGGATTAATGGTAGGTACTTTAGCATTTTCAATTTTACTAATAGTCGCATAACTAACTTTAGTTAAAACAGACAAATTACGTAATGAAATATGATTTTCTTCACGAGCAGTTTTAATATAATTACCAAGTCGAACGAGATTTTGCTTTTGTAAAGAATTAAGAGATTTCATAATCAACTGACCTTTCATAGTTAGGAATACTAGTTAATTTTTCGTCTATATGTATATGTTTCAAATATTTATCCATTGGTAGATTAATAATTTTACTTTTTACAAAAAAATGTTCTTTATCCATGTATTCACACATACGATAGTATTTTTGAAAATTAAACTTATCAGGTCGTGAATATGAAAAACAAGTATTATCTTCGACAAAGCAAATAACATATTTAGACACCAGTCCTTTATCCCATAAATCTTTAGCTCGATTATAAAGTTTCTTATGATTTTCTTCGGATAAATCTAATACGACAGCTTCACGTTTACCGTTTTCATTTTCGCCCTCTAAAGTAATTCCTACAAGTTTCATCGTATTAGTAGGAATTATTTTATTATTCATATCAAAATATAAAAAAGGCTTTTGGGACTTATCTTTTAATATCTCGCCAGCGATATGATATTCTTTATAATTTATAATTTCTTCTGGATATACTTTGCAAGAGCAACACTCACAAACTTCCGATGGCTTTGTTAAATCATAATAGTCAGATAAATTTTTAAGGCTTACTTTATCATGTGTTTTAATATTATCAATTTTTATGTATTCATTATCACAGTTTTCACATTTCATATTAAGTTTTACCATGTAAAAATAAGGTTTTATATTTTTTTCTATATGAATCGACCTCCTTTGATTTTTTATTCTGTGTAATATGAAGTATCACTAAAATCTATAAAATAAAAAGCATCTAGTCTTATACCTGTATCAGTATTAAGTCCTAAATGCAAATGATTACCTGTACTTTGTCCAGTTGTACCAACCGTAGCAATTTTTTGACCTTTACTAACTGAATTACCAACGATCATTTTAGTAGTCGCACTATTAGGGTATAGATGAGCATAAGTAACTATGTCGTTAGTACTATCGCATTGTATTTTGATAATATTTCCAGTAGAGTTTTTAGGCTCTTTTTGTTGTGAAAAAGGTATATTTTCATTTTGGGTAAAAGTAACAGCTTTTATTGTCCCATCGCAAATAGAATATACATTAGTTTGAGCAGATGCTGACATATCCCAGCCACTATGAAAATTAACATTGGCTTGAGCTGAATCGGATAAGCCTAAATCAACATTTCGTTTTTCATTTACCATAGAGGTTATACCTGTTACTGTTTCCTTTTTTAATGGGGAAACGTAAGGGTGTCTATAATACATAGTTGTATATATGAGATTATGTTCTTCAACATAGCTTTCACTACATAAATCAACAAAATTCATTTTATTATATAGTGGTGGATACGGATTTACTCCAGTATTATAAAAAGGTAAATTATTAACCCTTTGACACATATCTTTTGTAGGATACATTTGTTTTTCTTCTTGGTCTATATTTTTAATGTAAGCATCTTCCCACTTTTCCGTAGGTAGAGTATTGGGATCGTCCACATTATTTGTAACTTGTAAATACCAAATAACTCTTTCCATAGACACATAGCCATAATCAAATAAGTATTTATTAAGTAAGCTACGATACTTTTCAGCATATAAGTTATTGTTTTCAAGATAGCTTTGTTTACGAAGTTCTGTATTATTATTAACAACAGTTTCCGAGCCAATAGAAAAGCCCATAACAGCAAGTACGGCGATAACTAAAAAGAAGAAGAAAAATAAAAAGGAAAAAAGAAGAATCAGTTTAATTAGTAGAAATTTCTTCATCAGTATTACTTTCTTCTAACTCTGATTCTTCTTCATCACCCATATAATACCTTTCGTTTGGAGTAGCGAATATACTAACTCTTAATCTTTGTTTATTCGTAATATTAAGTAGGAAATCGCCTAACTGTGCTTTATTAAGGAAAGCCTTTTGCGTTTCAGTAAGTGGATTAGATTTATAAATTTGTTGTATGGCTTGTAAATCATTATCTTTTAACATACCACATAGTTGATACTGACAGTTATTAAATATTGCTGTTGCATTTTTAAGTTTATTATTAGAGGAAATTAAGTCTTGTGGACTTTGGGTAGATACCACTAAACTAGAGTTATATTTTCTTAATCTTCTGCTCATTTGGTCTAGGTATTTTATGGTAGCTGGGTTGTCGTCATTGATAAAGTTATGAAACTCATCTACCACCACCATAACAGGTTGCTGTTTTGTATTTAAGTTGACGTCATTTTTACCAATAATCTCATTATTTAAAAATGTAAGTAAGTTTAAGATTTGAGCATTACCAACACGAGTGTCATCACCATTTGAAACAAGACTTTTAAAGTTAAAGCACATAAGCTGACTATCTAAAGAAATAGCTGTATGTCCATTAAAAATAGTATCTTGTCCGATAATAAATCTTTTTAATAGTATTTCTAAAGAGGAAATGATTTTTAATTCTTCTTCACTAGTAATATTCTTTTTATAATCTTCTAAAAAGATATATAAATCAGAAAATATTGGATAATCTTGA
Organism: uncultured Mollicutes bacterium; assembly: GCA_946500425.1. Lineage (GTDB taxonomy): Bacteria > Bacillota_I > Bacilli_A > RF39 > UBA660 > Aphodocola. Next base: position 7,914 of record CAMMVQ010000030.1, read on the forward strand.
CTGCTTAAATTTTGTAACTCCTTTAGAGTAGTGTCTTTCGTAATACCACGAGCATTATATAGTTTTTCGGTAATATCAAGTAGGACAACCATCTCTTTCTCTTTGATTTCTTCAAATACACAAGAGTAAAAAGATTCCAAGAAACCTAAATGCCTATTAAGTATAGGGATTTGTTCTTCTTCGTCATCAGGAAGAAAACGAACTTGTAAAGGATTAATCAAAACCTTGTTCGCAAGATTAATATATTCGCCACCATATCTTTGAGTAATTTTTTTAAACTCATTTTCAACGTCCCAAATAAAGACTTTTGTACCACGAAGTAACTCATTGATAATCATCTTTTTTAATAGGAAAGATTTACCACTACCAGTAGTACCGACAACAGCAACATTAAAGCTAGTTCGTTTTTCTTTATCTTTATAGAAAATATCCCATAAAATTGGTAAACCATAACGAGCATCTTCGCCGATTAAGTAACCGTGAGGATCATTATGATTAGTCATTGTAAAAGGAAAACCACTAGCAAGTGTCATAGTCGGTAAAAACATAGCATAATCCGTCATACCAAAAGAAGTAAGGTCATAAGACTGCCAAGCCTCCATTTGACGGAGTTTCGGAATATCTACCTTTATTGAAAATGGATTAGCATTTGTCCTAATTTGTTTAAAGGTTTCCTCACGCTCTTTCTTTGTACCAGCGATAGCTAAAATAATGGTAACTTCTTTAATCTTTTCATCATTATTTGCTAGTTGCTCTATCAGTAGGCGATAGTTTTCTAAAGTATGTTTAAGGGTATTAATATCAGCTACATTTTTAGAAGAATTATAATCAGCCATTAAAGATTTATAACTAGAGTTTAAGATATTGATTAACTTTTCTTTTTCCATTGTTTCTTTAATTGTAAAAGATACATGGACATTAGGAAGATTAACGATCGTATCTAAAAAGTTTTTTTCTATGAAAGGGGGATAACTTTTAATAGCGACCATTTGAATAAGTTTGTCATCGACTTTTAAAAGTGATGGCTGTTCTTGAAGTTTTAAAGGGGAAAGAAGTTCTACTAGGTTATATGTCATTAAATGGTCTAAAGAAGTATCAGAAAAGTAAATCATAGTTAAGACTTTATAAAGCTCTAGTTGATTATCTATTTGAGTAACGTAAAGTTTTGGATTTGTATTAAGACATAAACTTTCAAACTCATTAATAGATTTTTTTAAGGCTTCTTTTGAATCACAAATGATAGCAAAAAAATAAGAACTAGCATAAGTAACTTTTTCTTCTTCAATGAAGTTAAGGAAATCTAAATTACTTTTAAGTAGTTCTCTTTGAATATCATTAGTAGAATTTTTAATTAATTCTTCATAATAAACTTTATTAGCATTTAAGTTGATTTGTTCATCATACTTATAGGCTTTAATTGTAACTTTTAATTTATACAACTGTGAGAGAGTATAAAAAAATATCTCTTGTTCTTCTTTATTGGTAAGAGATAAGTCAATGGGATTAACACGGAAAAACTTTGCGTAGGTATCATCTTTCAAATAAACGATACCATCTTCAACTTTCCATATATTAGTAAAAACACTAGAGTTTTTAATTTTTCTTTTGAGCATACCAGCTCTTATATAATTTTTTGGATTTTTAGGAGTATGTTTTTTGACAATTTTTTCTTCTTTATTTTTTCGCTTTTGTTCTTTGGATAGTTCTCGTAAACTTTTTATATTGATCCCTCCTTACGTCATCAGTTTCTAAATGATAATAAAATGTACGATTTCTAAACAAAAAACTCCCAACCAATATAATTAATTTATATACTCGGTTTTTCTGACTAAAAGATACTGGTACTAATAAAAAAATGCCAGTAAATAAAAATACTAAACCAGTTTGATAAAAACCAAGTGAAAAGAAAATAATAAACGCAAGTGCGAATATACCAACTAAAATAATGTCTTTAACTTCCAAATTAAATAAACCTAAATTCCTTTTAGTACTTTGTAAGGTAATATACATAGAAAGTATCCCTCCTATAACTTGTCGCCATCGTTTTTAATCTCACTAATAGGTGGTCGCCTATGGTAACTATTAAGGCTCCCGAACGAATTAGGAAAATGTCTATATCCACCAAAACTATGAGCAATGTTGCTTAAACCAGTTTTAGTTTGATTAAATCCCTCTTTGAAATAACCACTACGGACTTTTTCATTATCAAAATCCCAGCGACTATTTAATGAATCCATTTTTTTGTTACCACTACGTTCTTGCATCATACCCCAAACTTTTGACGGGAAACTACCATTAGCATTAGCTTGACGTTCTTGTCCTTTAGCAACTTTATTTTGAGCTTTTTCCATTTTTCTAGCCATAGATTTAACGGTGCGATCGTGTAAGCGACCTCCACTAATACCAGATGCTCCAAGAATACCAGCATTAGCCATTTTACCAAGTCCCATAGCTGTTTGACCTGTACCTTTAATAGCTCCAGCACCCGCCATACCAATAGCACCAACACTACCTAAAGCTCCAGCAACCGACATTAAAGCATCACGTCCAGAGTTTGCAGAAACATTTTCGCCGATAAATCTATTAAGTACAGTAGAGCCAGTTAAAAGCATCATTGCACAACCTAGATATAAAACACTTTGGGCGACAGTTTTACTAACATAAGGTAAATTATTAATATCAGTACTATTTTGTATAGCATTGAACATAATAGAAGTTAAACCTATGAGTAGAAGTACTGCTCCAGCCTGTAAAACAAGTGAAGTTAGTTGCTGATATAAAGCCGACCTTTGTTCTTTACGTCCGATGGAAGTAGCAAAAATAATTGGGGAAATGAGCATTAGAAAAGCAATTTCTAATTGCCTACGACCAAGCATGATTACACTAAAAGCGATAGCGAATAAAAAGACTGCTCCGACAATAATACCGAATACCCAGTTGAAACTAAAAAAGTAATCCTCGCCATCGTTCCAAATGCCAGCTTTATATATTTGACATGTTTGATTAAATGAGCCTGAATCAGTAATCGTGTCAGCTGTAAGAGTACCATTGCGAATTAGATTATTAAAGTGTTCAACCGTTGTAACACTCTCTGGAATACTTGCATAACCATTTAATTGGTCTTTTAATTTCTTTACGTTTTCTTTATCGACTTTATCCATATCTTTATGATAAGATTCATTACCCGAATTATAATAACAGTCCTCATTAATAGTTAAGTATGCTGTTTTCATAGTGTTACCTACCGTAGTGCCATTAGTAAAATTATTGTAAATAGCTTCAGATAAGTTAATACTAATATTCATACTTTGAGAGAAGATAAGAGAAACTAAAAAGATAAGAAAGCCACATTTACAGATTTCTTTGACGAGATTAGAAAGAGGTTGTTCTTGTTCATCGGCATCAAAGATACGAAATGTAACTTTCCATACAGCGAATAAAAAAAGTAATGCAAATCCGAGAATTACAAAACTATTAAATATTTTAGTAAATGGGGAGTTCTGGACGTTTTTTAACATCTCTATCATATCAAGGCTATTAATTTTATATGCAACTTCATACAACACATCAATAGTAGAATAGATAATATTTACAAGTCCCATACCGATATTTCGTAGCAAGTCTAGGACACTAAATTTAATATCATTGCCAATACTTAAAGTATAAAGCATATATCATAATCCTATGTTTCAAGAGTACTAATAATTAGGTTTATGATAGATGGAATTAAAATTAACAGGGCTACACCACCAAGAGTATATAAAATAGTTTTCTTTTTTCTTTGTTTAGTTTCATCATCGCCGATAATAAACTGGATAACGAATATTACCATTGCGATAAAAGAGAGGATAATACCAAACACTTGAATTTGTGTCGCAAGTTTTTTAATAATTGTTCCAAGTGATTCTATGGTAATAGAGCCACCCTCAATTTTATCAACTGCGAACACAGGTGTAGCTTTCATAAAAAAAGAAAGAAGAAGTGCTGATAGTAGCAACTTCTTGTTTCTTAAAAATGACATTATTTTAGAATTATGATAAAATGTTTGTAGCTTATTATTTTTAATAGGCTGTTCGTGAGAAAGTGCTGGTAGTTTGGCGACGTCTAGCACTTTTTCTTTTTTATTTACACTCAATTTAACATCAACTCACTTTCTTTGTTGTTTGATTTAAACATTTCTAGGATAGCTTTAATATTATCAATAGCTATCTCATTTTTTTCTCGTTCGTATTGTGGGAGTAAATTGTATTCTATATCATTTAGTAAACCATTGTTACCAAATAAGTATCTACCACTAAATAAAGTAGTATTATTGTTTCTTTCTATGACGAGATAATCAATTCCATTAATTTGATCTACCTGTGAATTTGATAACTTATAGTCATCATTTTCAATAGTGAGATCGTTTAAGGTTTCAATAGAGTACCTACCACTTGGAATTTTCTCGCATGAAGAAGTATTAACGATTACGTTAATGTCATAATCTTGCATTTCAACCTCCTTATCAAATTTGAATTTTAAATTATTCATTTCATTAGATGTATAATCTAAATACGATTTTTTATCTTTACCGTTATTGTTTGAAACAAACATAATAATTTTATCTTTATCTAACATATACAAGATAAGATCACCTTTATTATTTTGTCCAAAATACTTAAATTCGATATTTAACATATTATATAAATTATTAAGTTCTTTAAATGTATAAGTTTTATTTTTATTTAGCATAAATTACTTTTCCAATTCTTCTGTTTTTTCTTGATTATCTTTCTCTTTTTCTAAAGTGTATTCTATCTTATCAACTACTAAATCAGTAGTATAAACTTTTTCGCCTTTATCATTGGTATATGAGCCTGTTTTAGTATGGGCTTCAATGTCAACTTTTTGTCCTTTATCTAATTCATTAACTAGTTTTTCAGGATCTTTCCAAACCTTTAAACTGATAAAATCAGCAACTGTTTTTCCTTTTTCATTAGTATAAGGACGGTTACAAGCGACATTTAAGATAGCATACTTTTTTTCATTACCTTTCAAAATAGGTTTTCTAGTTAAGTTACCTTTAAAATGAGAAAAATTAATATCTTGTTCTTTTTCCATAAAATCAAATCCTTTCTTTATTAAATATCTAAAAATAAGTATTTATATATAACGGTTTTACACCACCTCCTTTAAATAGGGTATAAAAAAAAGACCAACATTTTAAGTTGATCTACTCGATAAATTGTAATTTGTCTTTTTAATCTTGACTTTTAAATGGATGTTTTAATTTATTTTTAA
>CAMMVQ010000031.1 GCA_946500425.1 uncultured Mollicutes bacterium
CTGGGATTCAAATAGTTCTTTTTTACTGTCTACTTTTTATTGACAACTTCATTATTTCACTTTCCTTTTTACTATCATTGGTCTTTCTAACAATATTTTATCTCCGTACTTTTCCTTGCATTGTAAGACAAAATAGTCCATGCTTACTAATCCGTTATAACTAATTTCTTGAAGCTCTGGTTTTAACGTAGTTAGTCTTCTAACAAGCTCATCTTTTAACATAACCATGGCAGAATCATTAATGTATTCATCATCCATTAAGTATCTTGCAAGGTTAATTACCTTGTAAAAATCCCCTTTAGGAACAAAACTTTTACCAGTTAAAATGCTTAAAATAACCTCTGTTTCAAATTCTTCTTGCATAACGCTTCCTCCTTTTGCATTATTATAACATAACGCTTTGAAAAGTAAAGATTACTTCCTGAAAAAAGTAATGGTAACCTTGGTATAATTTTTTTCTTCTGACTCAATCCTAATGTCCAGATTTAAACTATCACATATCTTTTTACATAAGTATAATCCCATTCCAGTCGCATGACTTTTTGTGCGGTCATTACCGGTAAAACCTTTGTCAAACACTCTTTTTATGTCTGCCTTTGAAATACCAATACCGTTATCTTTGATTATTAAGCATGTCTCTTCTTCATTTTCTACGGCGTATATTTCGATTTTTTTGCTTTTCTTATCTAAATATTTAATCGCGTTATCAATTACTTGAGACACTATAAACAAAAGGTATTTTTCGTCGGTATAAACCATTTTATTAAGGTCATGAACGTTTAGTTTAATGCCAAGTTTTAACATGTAATTACGATGATTAATGATTGCTTGATGAAGAACTTCTTCTAAGTTAACTTCTCTTACAAAAAAGTCTTTTTCTGGATTTTCACTTCTGGCATAATAAAGCATCTGTTCAACCAAATTATCAATTTTTAACGTTTCCTCTTTGATTAACTCATCATTCGTATTATCTGCAAAAAGTGAAATGGCCGCAAGCGGAGTCTTTATCTCGTGAACAAAACTTTCTAAATATTCTTGATAATCACTTCTTTGCTTAGATATTCTTCCAAGCTCATCATTCATCGCTTTACAAGCTTTTTTTAAAGCGTAATAATATCCTTTATTTTCAATCGTTCTTGGCTTTTTTAAAACTTCTGAAATTAGGTATTTTTCTTTCAAGTTATCTACCAAGCACATTATACGCTTTACCTCTCGTCTTTTTTTTACGTAATAAAACAGCAAATAAAAGAAGGTAAACAAAAATGATATACTTATGAATAAAACTATAATTGACACTGGGAAATCAAACATACCAAGAAAAAAAGAAACAAATATAACAAATGACAACTGAAATAAGATAAAGCTTATTTTTTCTTCTAAAAAAAGCGTAAAACTCATAATATGTACCCCTTTTTCCTAACTGTCTCTATCATGTTAGTGCACCCTAATTCTAAAGCTTTTTTTCTTAGACGATTAATGTTAACCATTAAGATACCTTCATCTAAATAGTTTTTATCATTCCATAAATATTCCAGTAATTCTTCCTTGGTAATTATTCTTCGCTCGTTAGTGAAAAAATAATACAAAATTAGAAACTCATTTCTCGTTAGTTCAACTTGTTTTCCGTTATATTTTAAAATCGATAAATGCAAATCTAACGTACAATCTTTTCTGGTTATTTCCTTATGTGTTTTAGGGTTATTGTTATTTATCGCCCTTTTTATTTTTTCTAGCAAAATACTTTTATTATATGGTTTGGTAATAAAATCCATTCCGCCAGAAGTAATGCTTAAAAGCTCGTCTTCGCTTTGGTTTCTACTTGTCACAAAGATAATCGGAACATTACTTTCACGTTTTAGCTTTTTACATATGTCATAGCCATTTTGTCCTGGTAAATTAACGTCTAACAAAATTAAATCCATGTTTAAACTAAGTGTTTTTTTAACAACGTCATTAAAATCAGTAATTAAAGTAACGTCATATCCAGCACGTCTTAATAAGATTGATAATTCATCTCTTATTTTTTCATCATCTTCAATTATTGTTATAGTCATTTTAACACCTCTTAACTATTATAATACCATTTTTTTATAAAGAAAAACTAGCTTCTTTAGCTAGCTTTCTTTACTCACTTACGTTTCTTTTGAAACTAAAGTATGTTGCAACGTAATATATAAAATAAATAACCAAAAAGATAATTAAACTATATGCTAAAGAATATATGTGAGTGTATTCATTTGAGGTGATACCACCAAATAATTTATTTATTGAAAAGGTAGTTATCGTTGCAATTATGATTGGATAAATTACCGGGAACACAAAATTAAATGTTACCTGTTTTCTTATCGCTTTATAAATATCTTTTTCTTCTACTCCTAGTTTTTCTAAAAGCTTATAGCGATATTTATACTTAGATGAGTCACTTAGCGTTTGTATCGAAATAATGGTTCCAACAACGGCCACAAACACAAGCGCAACATAGATTAATGAAAACGAGAACATCGTCATCGCCGAACGGTTTAAAGCAAGGTAATTACCGCGTACTTTTAAACCATCCACTTCAAAAGTATAAGGCTCTCCATCGTAATTTCCGGTCATTGGAATCCCACCAACGTCATTATTGATATTTTGATAAAACTCATCCGTGGTCTCTTCCTTCGTGTTAATAGCATTCATTCGGTTTAAAACGAGCATGTTCTTAACGTAACTATCAGGAACAACCACTAAATAAGCCGTACCAACTGACCAACCAGTCACAAACCTATCGTTACTTGCACCTTTAAATTTTAAGGTTTTATCATCAATTTTAAGTTGTGGTTTTTCTTTGTTTAACAAGGTAACTAGGTCTTTCAAATCCTTGTTAGCATGAACGTAATACTCATTATCCCCCAAACTTATCTGTTTTCTTCCCAACATTTCTAATAGCTTATTATAATCACTTAATTTAACGTAAGAATCTACATCTACGTAGCCACTTACTCCAAGATCATTTATCTTCCTTCTTATTTGTTTATCATTTAACGTATAAACATCATATATTAAATCATCTTCAATGGTGTAATTATCTTTTATGTATTTACGATACTCATTAAATTTATCAGTATAATCCATCTTACTTGTTCCGCTGGTATCTACTTCAGAATATATCACATCAATTATGATATCATAAGGTATCGATTGGTTAACATGATTATAAAACACATCTTTCATAATTAAAGAAACATTTAAACAAATTATTGTAAGAAGTGACAAAAGTGATAACGTTCCAAGAGTTATTCCCATGGTGTTTATCTTTGAAGAAAAGTTTCTTGCGATAAATAAATTATTCCCTTTGTACTTTAAGTTCTTATGCTTTAAAACAAAAGTTAATATAAAATTACCAATCGTTATCATAAAACCATAAACGCTTATAATAATAAGTACGATTCCAATCATTAAAGGAATCATTACGCTAGCATTATCAAATGACGAAAACGTATAATCTACTAAATATAAACCGGTTAAACCTAGAATGATAGAAAGAATAAAAAGAAATATTTTAGTTTTACTACTTTTTAATATCTTTTTTTCATTTTTCTCATCAAAGTATAGCATATCGCTTATTTTCATTTTTTTGATTCTTCTGTTGCTACGAAAAAGTGCAAATAAGTATATCAAAACAAAATATCCAAGTGACAAAATAATTGAGACTGGTTTTATGCTAAATCCAACTTGATATGGCATCTCAAAAATATTCATGATAACCAGTGATAAAATTATGGTTATTAAAATACCAATGAAGAATGCTAAAACGGTTGCGAATAGTCCTAAAATAACGTTTTCTAAAAGAAACATCATATTAATGTCTTTCTTTTCAATACCTAATATCATGTAAGTTCCAAATTCTTTACTTCTTTTTGAAAACATGAACCTCATCGTGTAATTAATTAACCAGCCTATTACAAAAACAATTATCACGCTAACAAAAATAATTGCGTATTTAAAATTTTCCATTAAGTTTGAAAGCTCGGTTAAATCATCTGAAAACGCAACAAAATTAAAAGCAAAAACAAGCGAAAATGCAATCGTAACCGTAATTATGTAAATAAAATAATCTTTAAAACTTCTTTTAACATTTCTGATGGCTAGTTTACTTAACACTCGCAACATCTCCTCCAAGAAGCGTTAAAACATCTAATATCTCATCAAAGAATTCTTTTCTTGTTTTATCCCCGCGAATAATCTCGTTAAAAATCTTACCATCTTTTAGGAACAAAACTCTTTTACAGAAACTAGCACTAAAACTATCATGGGTAACCATTAAAATCGTTGCGTTAAACGTATCATTCATCTCATCCATGGTCTCTAATAGTTGTCTTGCTGCTTTAGAATCTAAGGCACCGGTTGGTTCATCTGCTAAAATTAACTTCGGATTGTTAATTAGCGCCCTTGCACAAGCACACCTTTGTTTTTGTCCGCCTGAAACCTCATATGGATACTTTTTAAGTATCTCACTTATTCCAAGTTTTTTAGAAACTTCTTCTACCAATCCATCTATTTTATTAGTGTCTTTATTATTTATGATTAAGGATAGTGCGATATTCTCTTCGATCGTAAGGGTATCAAGAAGGTTAAAGTCCTGAAAAATAAATCCTAGCTTTTCCCTTCTAAATTTAGCCAAACTTTTATCTTCTAAATCCGTTATGTTTTCTCCATCAATTAAGATGTTTCCACTCGTTACCGAGTCAATCGTCGAAATACAGTTTAAAAGCGTTGTTTTACCACTTCCTGATGCTCCCATAATAGCAACAAACTCACCTTCTAACACTTCCAAAGATATTCCATTTACCGCTTTTGTTATGTTTCCATTTTCACCATAATACTTTTTTAAATTATTTATTTTAAGTATCTCTTTCAATTAGCTTCTTCCTTTCTTTACTTTTTAGAACTTAATGGTTTTAACATGAAGCAAATTTTCTTTCCAAAAATAATTATCGCTGCAATAATTAAAAACATTACGTTTAGTAAAATTCCTATAACAGTAATTAATAGGTACTTAACCGTGCTCATGCAAATCACCTTCGTTCTAACATGATTATATCAAAAGAAAACCAGGATAAACATTACAGTTTTGTTATGTTTATTCTGGAGTTTGATTTTCTTCTTTATTCTTTCTTATCGTGCTTTCATAATTAGCCTTAATCAATCCGTCATAAATTGCCCTACCACCAAAAACTAGCCTTATAATGTTAATCGCATGAAGGATAAAAACGGAAGCAAAAAAGGCAATAAACAAGAAGAAAGCAAATACGATGGCCATATCACTTAAAGACTCTAATGCTAAAAGAAAGATTAAAAGCAAAATAACACTTCCGAAGTAAAAGACACCAATAAACAAAAATCTTACTAAATAACCTAAGAAAGGATGCTTATTAAAAGTTATTTTAACGTTCAAAAAGCTTCCTCCAAGAGTCTTTCCTTGCCATAAGGAAGGCACCACAACATAATAAATAACTAAAATAATCAAGCTAATATAATCATAATTAACAAACAAACTTACAAAAACAATCACAACCGTAACAAGGAATAAATCAAAGAAAAATAACGTAATTCTTCTTATTCCAGAAACCTTTTCACCTTTTTTGATAGCTTGTTCATCAATTTCATTTCTAGATGGCAGTACCTTATTAAAGAAACCAGCAATAAAATATCCTAAAATACCACCTAAAGTATTTAAAATAAGATCATCAACGTCAAATAAGCGATATGGTCTTGGATAAATAAAATATAATCCAGTAACTTGAGTTATCTCAAAGAATAAGCTAAGTAAAAAAGTTAATAAAACCGTCTTTTTAAAGCTACATTTATAATAATATCTTAAATACATTCCAAAAGGAATGGTAAGAAAAACATTAAATATAACAACGTAAAAGCATGGCTCGCTAATCGCTTTTAGATAAGTATTAGGATTAGTAATGACTAAAGATGATTCTTTAATAAAGTCTATAACAAAAGAAAATGGTACTAAATTAAAGATTGGGCCAGTACTTTTTTCGACTTCCGATATACTAGGAAGCGGTAAAATGGTTAAAAAGTAAGCATTTATCAAATATAATATAAAAGAATAGATAATAAGGACTCTAAGCCAGTGAATAGCGCCATATTTATGATATTGTCCCAACATAAATGGAACGGTTATTAAAAAAGCAACGATTGGAAAAATAAAAATAGCAGTTTTAATCGCAACTAAGTAATCCATATAACTCACCTCTTCTTTTATTATATTACTTACTAATATAGCTCAAAAAAACATGTTAGTCCATATTTTTTATTAAATTATGTATAGTTATATCAAACGTATCTCCTAATGTTTACTTTTTTTCTATTTTATGGTATCCTTATTAAGCAAGTGCATTTTTATTATGCACGATTTAAGTAGTTTAAATTGATATTAAAGAATATAATATATCGAATGAAGAGGTTGATAAAAGTGAATTTGATGAATAAAATATATAATGATAAAGAATTCATGAAAGTTGCTTCACCAATTCTTGATCACAAAGAATTTATGAAGACAAAAGCAATCATTCATCATGGTAACACCAGATATAACCACTCAGTTCGAGTTGCATATGCATCATATACTCTATCTAAAATTTTAGGTTGTGATACAAAGTCAACGATAAGGGCTGGAATGTTACATGATTTTTTCTTGGAAAGAGACGACAAAAACATTGCTACAGAAACAAAAATGTTAATTAAGCACCCAACTATTGCTAAAGAAAATGCCATTCAATATTTTGGTGTTAACGAAAAAGAGCAAAACATAATAGAAGCTCACATGTTTCCTATTTCAAGTGTTGCTCCCAAATCTAAAGAAGCATGGATTGTTACTTTCTGTGATAAGTTAGTTGCCATGTGTGAAGGTGCTGGAAACGCAAAAGCACAAGTAACAATGTGGATTCTATTTTTAGTTAATTTTATAAAATAAAGCCTAACGGCTTTTTTATTTTGAATAATAAAAAATAAGCCATAAAGGCTTTTTTTCATTAGTGGCGTCCCCGGCGCGATTTGAACGCGCGACCCCTCGCTTAGGAGGCGAGTGCTCTATCCAGCTGAGCTACGAGGACATTACGTACTAATTATACCATAATTAGTACGTTTTTATAATATTATTTTTCATAATCACAAGAAGAACATTTTATTTTTCCATCTTTTGTTTCAACTAATAAACTATGGCATTCAGGACACAACTCTCCGGTTGGTTTATCCCATACGGCTACTTTACACTTTGGAAAGTTGCCACACCCATAAAAGATTTTTCCTTTTTTAGTTCTTCTTTCAACGATTTTACCACCACATTTTGGGCAGTCACAAACTTCTACAACTTCTTTTTTTTCTTTTGGTTTTATATATTTACACTCTGGATACCCAGAACAAGCTTCAAACTTCCCATACCTTCCGTTTTTAATTACCATTGGCCGTCCGCAATTTGGACAAACTTCACCAGTTTGTTCGTCTTCCTTCTTTTCCATCTTATCAAAAGCATTTTCTACCTCTGGTTCAAAAGCTTTATAAAATGAATCTAAAAGTTCGTACCAAACTTCTTTTCCTTCGGCCACGTCATCTAGTTCCTTTTCCATTTTTGCCGTATACTCGACGTTTATTAAATCACTAAAGAACTCCTGAAGCTTATCGGTTGTTTCAATTCCAATCTCGGTTGGATGAAGTTTTTTTTCAATTATCTTTACGTATCCTCTTTGGGTTAAGGTATCTATCGTCTTAGCATAAGTAGATGGCCTTCCGATACCTAATTCCTCCATTTCCTTAATCAACTTAGCTTCGGTATAACGAGCTGGTGGTTTAGTAAAATGCTGTTCTTTTTTTATTTCGTTTGCATTTAATACATCCCCTACTTTATACTCAGGAATTATCTTATCGCTATTTGATTCAAATTTAGCATATACTTTTAAATATCCATCAAACACTAATGTTTGTCCCGTTGCTTTAAACTGATAATCATTATTATCTAAAATTAAAGTACTTTGATTAACTTTAGCTTCTTTCATTAATGAGGCAAGTGCTCTTGCGTAAATCATTTCGTATAACTTAAACTCATCTTTAGATAAATACTTTTTCATGTCTTCCGGGGTACGATTAATACTTGAGGGTCTAATTGCTTCGTGAGCATCTTGGACGTTTTCGGTTTTCTTACTTTGCTTAACGTGACCAACGTATTCTTTTCCATAAGTTTTATCAATGTAAGCATAAGTACTTTTAATAAACTCATCAGATAATCTTACCGAATCCGTTCTCATGTAAGTAATTAAACCGATGGTTTCATCTCCAATATCAATACCTTCATATAGTTTTTGTGCTAAGGTCATCGTTTTTTTTGCAGTAAAACCTAGCTTATTTGAAGCATCTTGTTGCATGGTACTAGTTATATAAGGTGGCTTTGATTGCTTGTTTTTTAACTTTTTGTCAAAGGAAACAACCTTAAATTCACTACCTAAAGCATTTAATACTGCATCCGTTTCATCTTCATTATGAAGTTCTATTTTTTTATTTTTATAAGTATCTAAATCTGCTTCTAAGCTATCAAACAAAGCAGTAATACTCCAGTACTCTTCTTCTTTGAAGTTTTCAATTTCTCTTTCTTTTTCGACGATTAGTTTAAGGGCAACAGATTGTACTCTTCCTGCTGATTTACCTCCAGTTTTAGATTGCATTAACTTACTTAATCTAAAGCCAATTATACGGTCTAATATTCTTCTTGTTTCTTGCGAATGAACTAAATCATCATCTATTTTTCTAGCATGATTAAAAGCATTTACAACCACGTTTTTAGTAATTTCGTTAAATACTACACGGTCATAATCTTCATCTTTTAAATCTAGTGCATCTTTTAAATGCCAAGAAATAGCTTCTCCTTCACGGTCAGGGTCAGTTGCAAGATAAACTCTTTTAGCTTTCTTTGCATCTTCCTTAAGTTCTTTAATAACATTTTTCTTTCCTTTAATAGCAACATATTTAGGCTCAAAATGATTTTCAACATCAACGCCAAGTCCAAACTTACCAGACGTTGCAAGGTCTCTTATGTGACCTTTACTTGATACGACTTTATAATCTTTACCTAAGTACTTTTCAATCGCTTTAGTTTTAGTTGGAGACTCTACTATTACAAGATTTTTTTTCATGTGTTAACCTCCGTTACTTGTTTTTTTCTATAACCTTTTTTACCGGTCCATAAGTTTTTCGGTATCCATCAATTATACCATATTTATTTAGTAATTCAAGGTGTTTTTTTGTCGGATAACCTTTATGATTTTTAAACTCATACTCTGGATGTTTTTTGTCTTCTTCATACATTAATCTATCACGGGTTACTTTTGCAATTACGCTGGCGGCCGCTATTGTTATACTTTTGGCATCCCCCTTGATAATTGATTCATGCGGAATGTTAATAAAACCATCAAGTGGCATTGCGTCAGTTATTACGTAATCCGGCTTTAATTTCATATCATTAATTGCTCTTAGCATTCCTTGTCTTGATGCTTCGTATATGTTTATTTCATCTATTTCTTCAGGTGAGACTATTGATATTCCAACCGCAAGAGCTTTTTCCATTATTATCGGGTAATACTCTTCTCTTTTTTTCTCCGATAATTTTTTCGAGTCATTTAGGCCTTCTAAGACAAAATCATGTGGCAAAATAACAGAGGCACAAACAACGGGACCAAAAAGTGGTCCACGGCCAGCCTCATCCGTTCCTGCTACGTTTTTGTACCCATTATCCCATAATTTTCTTTCAAACTTATAAAGATTTTGATCCATGTTTCTTTTCCTTTTCTTTTTTCAAGCAAGAAATATACCAATTTAAAGGACAATTAATTATATAATCTTCTATATACTTTCTTTTTTCTTCATAAGTTTTTTCCTTACCATATAAAACAACAAGATTTTCAAAATTAGGATAAAATGGCTTTCTATTTAAAGTTCCTATATGATCGCTCGAAAATTCGCTATCACCCATCGTTAGTGCCTCGTATGAAATTGGGGATTTATATATATTTATCCCGGAATTTAAATACACGTTTCTTAAATAACTTCTCGTTGCATTTTGATAATTTATTCCTTCCTTTCTTAAAGCAGCCTCTGATAATAATGAGGTATTAATCCAACAAAAAGCAATTTTAATAATTTCCAAATCAGGTTTTTCAAGTAATTTTATGTTGTTATAAATCAATGAATTAACTGACAATTCTGGCAAACCCGCATATCCAAATATTTTATATACAGCATTGAATTTTTTTATTACATCTTCTGTTTTTTTACTTATCAACCTTTTTTGAATCCTAATTATTTGATCAACATCAAAATTTTTTTCTTCTAAATACTCAATTAAGCTAAGTTCCATTCTTACACCTCATCAAAAGTTACTTTTCCTAAATGCCCTTCTCTTAAGTCTTTTATTATCAAGCTTGATACTTTATCATAATCAACTTCTCCACCAGATATTAAGCAACCTCTTTTTCTTCCTATTTGTTCATATGCTTTTATAACATCTTCATTATCATAATCTTTTAATCCGTATCTGTCAATCAAATTATTTTTATATTTTTTATTAATGGTATCTAAAATATAACAAGCAACCTTACCCAAAGGTAATATTTCTTCTTTAATAGCAGAAAAACTAGCTAAATTATAACTTTGTATTTCGTTATCCAATTTAGGCCATAATATTCCTGGTGAATCAAGTAATTCTAAATCTTTATTTATTCTAATCCAAGAAAGGTTTTTAGTAACACCAGGTTTATCACCTGTTATAGCTACTTTTTTACCCACTAAACGATTAATAAGAGTCGACTTACCAACATTTGGTATACCCATTATTAAAGCACGATAAGCACGTTTTTTAAGCCCTTTAGCCTTTCTTTTTTCATCTAGTTCTTTAAGTACCAAGGAAGTGGCATTAAATATTTCATTTAACCCTTTGTTATTAACCAAATCGGTCATCACTACCTTATAGCCTTCTTCTTCGTACTTTTTAGCACATTTCTTAGTTTTATCCAAATCACATAAATCTGTTTTAGTCATAATCATAATTTTTGGTTTATTACCAATTAAATCATCTGCATCCTTAATCTTAGAAGAAAAAGGAATTCTTGCATCAACCACCTCATACACGATATCAACCATGTTGATGTTTTCCCTTATTTGCTTTCTTGCTTTAGCCATATGACCTGGATACCAGTTAATACTGCTTTTTCGGAAACTTTTTCCTTCATTTGCCATATAATCACTTCCTCATTCTAAATTATATTGATTTATAAAATTATCAGCTTTTTTCAATATTAATAGTATAATCAGCTAAATTGCTTGACCACTACTAACCTTCATTACAACTTTTATTTTCCTCTAAATATTTATTATAAAATTCATCCATTGTAGAAATATATTCTTGATCTTGAATAACTCTATATTTTTCATATTTCCTCCCGCTTTTTCTACTGCTTGTTTGTGAGAAATACTACCACTATTTTTTAATACATTTTTTCTCCTAAATTTTAACAAATCATCTGTAGCATTAATCCAATTCTGCATAGTCATAACATGTCTTTCTTTAGCTTCATCTTCTGCAAATACTAAAAACATATTTGTTAAATCATTTAATTTAGTCAACTCTTCTTCATTCAAATAATTTTTAGCAATTACTACATCATACTTGTATATTAGTCCATCAGGGGAATTTTTCCATGTTGGTTGTTCTAAATGACACGGTTTTATCATCGTTAATTTCATAC
>CAMMVQ010000032.1 GCA_946500425.1 uncultured Mollicutes bacterium
GTTTGTTATCTACTAAATAATTAAAAATGTAACATTTCTAAAAAATCTTAACAAGTATTATTAATTATGTTTCACGTGAAACATAAAAAAGAGATTAATCACTAACCTCTTTTTCATTTATACTATTATCAATCGTGTTATTAACATCTGAATCATCATCAGAGTCTTCTTTATCAACAACAGATACCGTTGAAACTTTTTGACCATCACGAAGATTCATAAGTCTAACACCTTGAGTCACTCTACTCATTTTTGATACTTTATCTAAAGATATCCTAATGACAATCCCTTGATCAGTTATTATCATTAAATCTTTATCTTCGGTTACGGTTTTAAACGCAACTATCGTACCATTTTTTTCAGTAATACTTAGCGTTTTAACACCTTTACTTCCGCGGTGAGTCAATCTGTATTCATTTATATCGGTACGCTTTCCATAACCTTTTTCTGTTACGACCAATACATCTTGTCCTTCTTTAGCAATTTCAGCCCCAACACAGAAACAATTTTCCGATAACTCAATACCTTTAACACCGCTTGCTGTTCTACCCATTACTCTTATTTCACTTTCATTAAATCTTATCATTCTACCATTATTCGCAGCAATTACAACGTCATCGTTACCATTAGTAAAATGAACCGATAAAACTTCATCATTTTCCTTTAAAGTAATAGCAATTTTACCATTTTTTCTGATGTTTTCAAACTCATCAACACTAGTACGCTTTATTAAACCATTTTTAGTTGTAACGACTAAATATTTGTTGTTTTTATCACCATTATCTAAAAGTATATTATTTATTTTTTCATCTTTTTCAATTGGCAACAAGTTAATTATTGGCAATCCTTTCGATTGTCTTGAATACTCAGGTATTTCATACCCCTTAATCCTATATACTTTGCCCTTATTAGTAAAGAATAACACATGATTATGAGTAGTTCCTGATTTCAATATTTCCACAAAATCATCGTCGTTCGTTGACATTCCTTTAATTCCTACTCCGCCTTTGTTCTGAATTTTGTAAGTATCCGTTCTCATTCTTTTTATATAACCATTATGAGTTAAGGCAACCACGATATCTTCTTCCGGAATTAAAGATTCATCCTCTATGTAATCAATTGCTGTCATGTCAATAGATGTTCTTCTTTCATCAGCGTATTTTTTCTTTATTTCTAGCATTTCCTCTTTAATTATTTCTAATACTTTTTTCTCCGATGCTAAAATAGATTTTAATTCTTCTATTTCTTTTAATAACAAATCTAATTCTGTTACTATTTTATCTCTTTCTAATCCGGTTAATCTTCTTAAACGCATCTCAAGAATACTGTTACTTTGTATTTCAGAAAGACCAAATTTACTCATTAATTTATCTTTGGCTTCCCCGTCATCTTTAGCATTTCTTATTATTTTTACAACTTCATCAATGTTATCTAAAGCTATTTTTAATCCTTCTAAGATGTGAACTCTTTTTTCATCTTCATTTAAGTCGTATTTTGTTCTTCTTATAATAACTTCCTTTTGGTGATCGATGTATTTTGAAATAATATCTTTTAATCCCAACGTCTTAGGAGTCCCGTTATCAATTACCAAGAAAATTATTCCGTAATTAGTTTGAAAATTAGTATGTTTATATAAATTATTTAATACTACTTGTGGATTAGCATCTTTCTTTAGAGTTATTGTTATTTTAACACCTTTTTTTAAATCGGTATGATAATCCGAAATTCCTTCAATAATTTTATTGTGAACAAGCTCGGCAACCTTGTTTTTTAATTCTGATGTGTTCGTACCATACGGAACTTCTGTTATAACAATTTGATGATGGTTTCCAACTTCTTCTATGTAAGCTCTACTTCTAATGGTAATACTACCTCTTCCGGTTTCATAAGCTTTTTTTATCCCCGAATTTCCTAAGATTATACCACCAGTAGGAAAATCTGGACCTTTAATGTACTGCATCAATCCCATCGTGTCGATTTCTGGATTATCAATGTAAGCAATACAACCATCTATTACTTCACCTAAATTATGTGGCGGAATGTTTGTTGCCATACCTACCGCTATTCCCATTGATCCATTAACCAATACGTTTGGTATTCTAGATGGTAAAACAACGGGTTCAAGGCTTGTTTCGTCAAAGTTGTTCATCATTTCAACCGTATTTTTTCTTATGTCTCTTAGCATTTCAAGTGATATTCTGGATAATCTAGCCTCAGTATAACGATACGCTGCCGCACCGTCACCTTCAATGTTACCAAAGTTACCGTGACCATCAACTAACATGTATCTTTGGTTAAAATCTTGAGCTAACCTTACTAAAGCATCATAAATAGATGAATCTCCATGAGGATGATAGTGTCCCATTACATAACCAACCGTTGTAGCACTTTTTTTATGAGGTTTATCAGGAGTATTTCCCTCTTCAAACATAGACCACAAAATTCTTCTATGAACGGGTTTTAAGCCATCCCTTAAATCAGGAATTGCACGAGATGTAATAACGCTCATTGAATAATCAAGAAATGAGTCGGAAATTTCTTTTACTATGTCATTTTCAGCATGAGAGTCTCTTTCGTGAAAAGTTCCACTGTATTCACTTTTATTTTCTTCTTTTGTTTCTTTTATTTCTTCATTATTTTCCATTTATCTCACCTCCTATATATCCAAATTCTTAACATAACGCGCGTTTGCTTCAATAAATTCTCTTCTAGGTTCTACTTCTTCGCCCATAAGTTTATTAAACATTGCATCCGCTGCTACACAATCATCTACGGTTATTTTTCTTAATGTTCTTTTTTCTATGTCCATGGTTGTTTCGTTTAATTCTTCGGCGTCCATTTCACCTAAACCTTTCATTCGTGCTATTTCAGCCCTTGAGCGTACGTTTTCTGGTAAAGAGGCCAAATACGCATCTTTTTCTGGTTCATCAAGGACGTATTTACGGGTTTTACCGTGCATTATTCTAAATAATGGAGGCTGTGCCGCATAAACGTGTCCGGCTTCTACAATGGGCTTAAAAAAGCGGTAAAATAAGGTAAGTAACAATACTCTTATGTGAGCACCATCGACGTCGGCATCGGTCATGATAATTATTTTATCATATCTTAGTTTTGATAAATCAAAATCATCACCAATACCAGTACCAAAAGCGGTTATGATGCTTCTTATCTCCTCGTTTGATAAAGCTTTATCAAGCCTTGATTTTTCAACGTTTAGTATTTTACCTCTTAAAGGTAAAATTGCCTGAGTCATTGAATCCCTACCCTTTTTAGCACTTCCACCAGCCGAATCTCCCTCGACTATAAAAATTTCAGATACTTTTGGATCTTTACTTTTACAATCCGATAGTTTACCGAAAAAATTAGTAGTTGTTAAATCACTTTTTCGCGTTATTTCTCTTGCTTTTTTAGCAGCATTACGCGCACGTGACGCAAGCATTGCTTTATTAACAATTATTTTAGCTTCTTCTGGATTTTCTAACAAAAATTTTTCAAAACCTTCTGAGAATACTTTATCAGCTAGCTTTCTAACCTCAGAGTTTCCTAATCTCCCCTTTGTTTGACCTTCAAACTGTGGATTTGGATGCTTACAAGAAATAATCATCGTTAATCCTTCCTTAACATCATCACCAGTTAAGGATTCATCTTTTTCTTTTAACATGTTAGTTTTTCTAGCATAACTATTAATTACCCTAGTTAAAGCGCGCCTTACACCTTCTTCGTGAGTTCCTCCGTCATGAGTATTAATGTTATTTACGAATGAATATATATTATCGTTATATCCCGTATTATATTGTAAGGCAACTTCGAAAAATACGTTATCCTCGATGCCCTCTAAATGAATAATATCTTCGTGAATAGGTGTTTTGTTTTGGTTAATGAATTTTACGTATTCAGAAATACCACCTTCATATAGAAATGTGTCTCCAGTTGTATCTTCCTCGTCACGGTCATCTCTTAAAGTAATACGTAATCCTTTATTTAAAAACGCAAGTTCTCTTACTCTTACTTTTAATGTTTCATAATCAAAAATATCAGTATCAAAAATATCAGAATCAGGTTTAAAGGTTACCCACGTACCAGTTCTGTTTTCCTCGCATTCTCCCACTATTTCCAGAGGGTGTTTTGTATGACCCCCATTTTCAAACCTGATATTATATATTTTTCCGTTTTTATATACGGTAACTTCTACCCATTTAGAAAGGGCATTAACAACCGAGGCACCAACACCATGAAGTCCTCCAGATACTTTGTATCCACCACCACCAAATTTTCCACCAGCATGTAGTACCGTATAAACGGTTTCTACCGTCGATATCTTTGTTTTGGGGTGAACATCAACAGGGATTCCACGTCCATCATCTTTTACGGTAACCGAATTGTCTTTATTTATAATTATCTCTATATTATTGCAATATCCCGCTAAAGACTCATCAATTGCGTTGTCAACAATTTCCCACACTAAGTGATGAAGACCTTTTACATCCGTTGTACCAATGTACATACCAGGTCTTTTTCTTACCGCTTCAAGTCCTTCTAAGACCTGTATGTCAGAGGCATCATAATGTTCTTGTTTATTTTCTTCGCTCATGTTTATTCCTCCTTAGTTACGTTTCCATTATAAACATTAAAAATCTCTGCTTTATTTTTTAGTTCGTCGTTTATGTCCTCTATTTCTGTAGTAGTTATGAATATTTGAACCTCATCATTAAAATGTTTTATTATATTATTCTTTTTTATGTTATCAAGCTCACTAAAAATATCGTCTAATAATATGATTGGATATATTTGTCTGCTTTTAATAAATACTTCTAATTCAGCTAATTTTAAGCTTAAAACGGTTAATCTTTGTTGCCCTTGAGAACAAAAATCAGTAACGTCATTTCCGTTTAAATACATCTTAAAGTCATCTTTATGACATCCTAAAAGTGTTGTTTTTTGAAGTAATTCGTTAGTAAATAAAGAATTATATCGCTTCTTTAATTTTTCTTTTAATTCGCTATTTTCTATATCTTTTTTAGCTATAAAACTCTTGTATTCTATGGTAAGATTTCCAGTTTCTGATATTGATTTAAAAATATTTCCAACATAATCGTTTATTTCGTCTATAAAAGCATATCTAAGTGATATTATCTCGATGTTTTTATCAATTAATTTATCAGTAATTATATCAAAGTAAGTTCGATTAAACTTAGCGTTATTTTTTTGTTTTAAATACTCGTTTCTCTGCTTTAAAATCTGATTATACTCTTTTAGATGGATTAAGTAATCTTTCCTAAACTGTGATATTTCAAGATTTAAAAAACGTCGTCTAACGTTTGGTGAACCTTTTACAATTTCCAAATCATCAGGACAAAACATAATAACATTTAACCTTGATAAATAATTGCTTATTCTTTTTTGAACGATATTATTTACTGATACTTTTTTTCCTTTTTCATTAAATAAAACGGATAAGTAGTTAGAAATATTTTCATCATTTTTATAAACACCAGAAACCTTAGTATACAAACAATCATTTTTTATTAAATTATTTTCGTTGTTTGTACGGTGAGACCTCGTTATGGCAAGAAAATAAATACTCTCTAAAATATTTGTTTTTCCTTGGGCATTATTTCCTATAAATATATTTATTTTTTTATCAAACTTTAAATTTAAACTAGAAATATTTCTAAAATTTTCTAATTTTAAACTCTCTAAAAACATTATTAAGTATTTTTATGCCCATATAACCACCCTCATATCTTTCGAGTATACTACTACATACATATCCATTATAACACATAATGGGCCTTATTTCACATGATTTTAAAAAAAATCACTTACTAAAGTGACTTTTTACATTTCTTGCTTTCTTTTTTCTAAAACCGCGCATAATCTTGTTGCCCTTAATATTTGATTATCAATTATTCCGTATGATACTTCTAATTTTATACTTTTTCCACAGGAAAAAATAATCTTGGTATCTGCATTTACCTTAACATAATCAGCAACATTATTAAGTGATATCCAACCACACCTAGGCAACCTCGGAGAAGTGGTTGGAAAAAAAACTATTTTTCTACTTTCTTCTATTATAATTGGTGATTTATGAGATATACCTATTAAACTCTTAGTTCCAGCAAACCTACCCTCATAAGAGCTTCCAAAAAATTTACAACTTTCATCTATTATTTTTGTTGGTACCATATCCACAACAAAACTTTTTTCTGCTTCAATTACCATACTCTTTTCTTTTTCATATGGTAATATTGCTAAAGTCTCTAAATTAATTTCATAACTTTTCATCCAAAACCCTTTCCTTTCAAAAATATTGCTCTTTATTATCCTCAATAGTTATAAGAATTTTGTCAAAAAATATAAAAAGAAGAAAAATTTTCTTCTTTTTATAATGATTAATAAGTTTTTATTGGTAATATAAGTTGTAATAATGAATTATCATTTTCGTCAACAATTATTATTGGTTGAACTTCATTATTAAATTTTAAAATGACGTTATTACTTTCAATTGTTCTTAAGGCGTCCATCATGTATTTAGATGAAAAAGCAATTTTAATGTTTTTATCATCATTTTTTTCTACCATCATTCTTTCTTCTACTTTTCCTATTTCTGGTGAATTTGAGGACACAATTACCTCATTATTATCACATTCAAATTTTACGATATTTTTATCTTTTTCACTAGTTAATAATGCTGCTCGGTCTATTACGTTGTAAAATTCATTAGCATTTGCTTTTACTTCTAGTTCAAATGATGACGGAATTAAACGGTTAACATCCGGAAAAGTTCCCGTTAAAACCCTTGTTTGAAACAAAGTATTATCAAATTTAAACAATACTTTGTTACTAAATATGTGCATTTGTATTTCGCCTTCATTATCTTCAATTATTTTCGTTAATTCAATTAAATTTTTACCAGGAATAACAATGTTAATATTTTCATTTACAACGTTTGATAAAGTTAAAAATTTTTTCGCCAGACGATAAGAATCAGTTGAAATACACTCTAATTTATCAGCGTTTATCTTAAAATTAATTCCCGTTAAAATTGGTCTTGTTTCTTGAGTTGATACAGCAAACGACGTTTTGTTTATAATGTTTTTAAAATCTTCCTTTTTAAGGATAACAGGTTCCTTTTTTTCTTCTATATTAAGGTTAGGAAATTCACCAGCATCCATGCAATTTAAGTTAAATTCGGAATTTCCACAAGATATTAAAACTTTTATTCCGTCTAATAACTCTATGTTTATTATTTTCCCATCTAATTTTCTTATTATCTCTAATATGTATTTCCCTTGTATAACAGTACTTCCCACTTGTTCAATACTTTCTAACTCTTCTTTTTTTATAAAGCTTTCGATACTAATATCATTATCACTAGCACTTAATATTAATCCTTCGTTAGATAAATTAAATTTAATACCAGATAAAATAGGAATTAAATTTTTACTTGATAAAGCCTTTCCAACCGCGTTTAAATTTTGAAGTAATACATCTTTTTTTATACTAAATTTCATTTTATCTCTCCTTTTATATATAGATTATTATTTTTATTACTGTGGAAAAAGTGGATAATTATGAAATCCTTTATTTTACAAGGATATTAGCATGTTTTTATTCCACAGCTACAGTTGATAATTTAAAAGTATTCCACAACTTATTTTATTTTTAGCGTTAAAGCTTCAATAATATCTTTAAATTGTGGATTTGTTTTTATTTCGGTTTCTATTTTATCAACCGAATGCATAACCGTTGAATGGTCTCTTCCACCAAATTGAATTCCTATTTTAGGAAAAGATTCGTCGGTTAACGTTCTGCACAAGTAAATTGCAACTTGTCTTGGAAATGCTATGCTCGCTTTTCTTTTTTTTGATTTTAAATCTTCAACGGTTATATTATAGTATTCTGCTACTACTTGTTGAATTTTTTGGATGTTATTTTTAACGAAAGAGGATTTTGATAAGTAATCTTTTAAAGCATCGATTGCTAAATTAAGATTTATGTCAGAAGTATTAAACATGGTCGCGTATGCGATAACGCGGGTTAATGCTCCTTCTAATTGCCTTACGTCAGAGTCACAATTGTTAGCAATATATTCAATTACCTCATCACTAATATTTATTAATAAGTGTTGCCCTATTATTTTTTTTCTTAATATCTCTACCCTCATTTCGTAATCAGGTGGATAAATATTAACGCTTAAGCCCCAGTTAAACCTCGTTCGTAAACGATCTTCTAGTTTCTTTAAATCGTCCGGAGACCTATCTGATGAAATAATAATTTGTTTATTATCATCATATAAGTTGTTAAAAGTGTTGAAAAATTCTTGCTGCGTCTGTGTAGCGCCACCTAAAAACTGAATATCATCAATAATAAGTACGTCTACCCCACGATATTTGTTTTTAAAACTATCAATGTAATTAAAATTAGTTCCTGATTCATCCTTTTTATTTAGGTTTAAAAAATCAGATATGAACTGTTCGCTCGTTACGTAAAGTACCTTTTTATTAGAATTTTCGATTATGTAGTTTCCTATTGCGTGCATTAAATGTGTTTTTCCTAACCCACTATTTCCATATAAAAATAACGGATTATATGTTTTCCCAGGATTTTCCGCTACCGAAACCGCGGCCATGTACGCAAATTTATTACTATCTCCAACGATAAAAGAATCAAACGTATACTTATTATTTAGATTTGATTTTTCTGGTGTATTTAAAGGAACTCCTATGTTTTCCACAGCAATATTTACGTTTGTTTTAACTTCGTCTTCAAAAACAAACTCAAAGTCAAAACTGGTATTTGTTATCTCACTAAAAACATCGCAGATTGTTTGATACCAAGTTTCTTGAAGGCTTTTTTTCTGAAGCGGAGAATCTACGAGAACTTTAACTACGTTATTATCCATTGATACCAGTTTAGTGTTTTTAAACCATGTATCATAAGATAAAGAAGATATTCTTGATTTTATCTTTTCCAAAAAATTATCCCATAGATTATCTATGTTCATAATAACCTCCTTTCCCCCCATAAACGAGTTATTCACTAATATTTTACCAAAAATACTGTGGAAAAACAATAATTATAATCTAATGTTTAATTATCCACAATAGTTATCCACAGGTAAAATCGTTATATTTCAACATTTTTCGACAAAATCCACCTTTCCACAAAAAATATAATCAACAGTAAGATTATAAACTTTTAATATTTATCCACAGGTTGTTAATAATTGTTGATATTATTAATAAAAAAGAATATAATTAACATTTTCCTGTGGAAAAGTATGTTAATAACTTTTTTTACATTAAATAATAAGATTTTATTAATTGTTGAAAAAGTAAACATATTTTTATAAAGCTTTTATAACTGTACATAAAAAAGGTTGACAATTATATAAATACAAATTATAATATTCTTGTTTAAAAAGACACACGAATAGATTAAAAATAGAAAGCTGGAGGTGTTAGAATGAAAAGACCTTTTCAACCAAATAATCATAAAAAGAAGAAAACCCATGGTTTTTTTGCAAGAAAATTAGCTGGTACTGGAATAATGAACCAAAGAAGAGCAAAAGGGCGTAAGAAATTATCCGCATAATTCCACTTATTTAAATAAGTGGTTTTTTGTTATAAAGGTGATGAGGATGAAAAAGAAAAACATAGTAAAGGAAAGTAGGGACTTTAACGTAGCTTTTAGAAAGAAAAATCAAACTTGTTCTAAATACGCTTATTTATATACCGTTTCCACAGGAAAAAATTATCGTTTTGGAATTTGTGTTTCAAAAAAAATAGGGAATGCCGTTACGAGAAATAAAATAAAACGTAGGGTAAAAGATATAATAGATAAAAGCAAGTTGCTTTTTGATGATAAAGATTATATAATTGTATTAAAGAAAAGTGCGAGTAGTGCTGAGTATTTAGAATTAAGAGAAGACATATTAAGTCTTTTAAAGAAATCAATGGAACAGGAGAAATAAAACCAGATGAAAATTATAAAAAAAATATTTGTGGTTTTTTTACTTGTTTTTTTACTTTCTGGTTGTACCAAACAACTAGTTGTGGAAAAAACTAATGACGATGGTAAAAAAGTAAAAGAAGTTGTAAGATATGATAAGGGTGAAGATGCAACCGGTCAAACGTTGACTAAAAATATTTTATGTAAACCAGTTAATGAGGAGTTAGTTAAATTATATGAGGAAAGCGGCGTTAAAACCGATAAAATGGTTTCGTGTTCTGAGTTTACTCCTTCATTATCAAACGACGAAGGTTTATGGGATAACATTTTTATTAAACCTCTTGCTTGGTTAATATTAAAACTTGGGTATTTGGTTAAAAACTTTGGTCTTGCAGTTATTTTGGCGGGACTTGCAATTAGACTTGTTTTGTACCCGGTAACTAATAAAACGGCAATGCAATCAGAAAACTTAAAAAAGGCTCAGCCTGAGTTACAAAGACTAGAAAAGAAATACGCAAACCGTACTAATGACCAACAAGCAATGATGCAAAAATCTCAAGAAATGATGGCCATTTATAAAAAGTATAATATATCTTTATTTTCTGGATGCTTAATTGCAATCGTTCAATTACCATTATTTATCGCTTTCTTAGAGGCAATAAACCGTACTCCGGCAATTTTTGAGGGTTCATTTTTAGGCTTGCAACTTGGAACAACACCATGGTTCGCTTTAACAAACGGAAATTTTGCTTACATTATAATACCTATTATTGTCGCAGCCGTTACGTTCTTCTCATTTAAGTTTACTAGTTCTGACATATCAAGCAGCACAAACCCAGCGGCAGGTTCAACTAAGATGATGATGAACATAATGGTGGCAGTTATCACAATAAGTTCTTTCCAATTATCAACCGCAATAGGATTGTACTGGATAACTTCAAGTTTATTTACTATTATTCAAAATTTATTAGTAAAAAGAGGTGTCAATCATGCAAAAATTAAAAAAGCATAGTTATGAAGGACGAAGTGAAAACGAAGTAATTTCCAACGCATTAAACGATTTGAACGCCTCAACTGAAGAGTTATACTATGATGTTAAGGAAGTTATAACAGGAAGTATTTTTAAATCAAAAAAGTATGTAGCATCAGTTATATTAAAAAATGATATCGTGGATTACATAAAGTCATATCTTAAAGATATAACTGATTTAATGGGTTTAAACGTTGAATTAGAAATCCAAAAAAGAGAAAATTATATTAAAGTAAACATGATTTCTGATAGTAATGCTATTTTAATTGGAAAAAATGGTAGAACGATGAAGTCCTTACAAGATTTATTAAGACAATCAATACAAGTACAATCAGGAATAAGGATTAACGTTATTTTGGATACTAATGATTATAAAGAAAAACAACAAAGAAACATAGAAAGGTTAGCCGTTAAGTTAGCTAAAGATGTTGTTAAAACAAAAATAGAAGTTAAAATGGACCGGATGAATTCGTTTGAAAGAAGGCTTGTCCATAATAAACTTTCTAGTTTTAAAGGGGTAACAACGGAAAGTGTTGGTGAAGAACCTAACAGATGCGTTGTAATAAAACCGGTGGAGAAATAGTTAATATTTCTTTTTTTTATTTATAATATGCTATAATAATATAACAAAGGAAGTGACTAACTATAAGAAGTCAAGACATTTTTTTGAAAAATCCTAAAAA
>CAMMVQ010000033.1 GCA_946500425.1 uncultured Mollicutes bacterium
CAGTATTAAATACAAAATCTCTCTTGTAACTGACTATATATATCATACAAGGATAAAATGAATAGAAAAAAGGTCTTAAAAGTTGTTAAGTCTTTAATACCATACGTAATAATTGTAATAGTAGTGGTATTAATTAGGACGTTTATAATTACTCCTGCAATGGTTGATGGTTCTTCGATGGAACCAACTTTAAGTAATAATAACGTTGTACTTTTAAATAAATTAGATTATAAACTTAACGATATATCTAGGTTCGATGTTGTTGTGGTTAATTTGGAAAACGAAAAACTTATTAAAAGAGTTATTGGTCTTCCTGGAGAGCATATTGAGTTTAAGAATAATACTTTATACGTTGATGGTTTTGTTGTTGAAGAAAATTTTTCCCACGCAAAAACACACGATTTTAAACTTGAATCTATTGGATATTTAACAATTCCAGGAGATAAGTACTTTGTTGTTGGAGATAACAGAAATGATTCGGTTGACTCAAGAATGATTGGATTAATTGATAAGGAAGATATATTAGGAAGTGTTTCTTATAGAATATTTCCATTGAATAAGATAAATAAAGTTAAATAGTCATATGTTTTTTCATATGATTATTTTTTTATTATGTATTGCTGTTAACAAAAATGGTTGACAAAACGCAATAATTAAGTTATATTTAACATGTAATAAGAAGAAAGGAGTGTGATTGATTATGATAAAAATTATTACAACATTGAAAATAAGAAAAGATGTAAGGATAAAGGTCAGTCACGCTTTATATATTTAATTATAGTAAAATATTAGGCTCTTTCCTTGAGCTTTTTTTAAATTTAAAAAAGATAACCATGTAAAAATAAAGAAAGGAAGTGTAGATTATCTTGACTAGAAGTAAAAATAAAAAAAGGCAAGATAATTTATGCTACATAAAAAAATTATTTTACTAGTGATTTTACTATTGTAAAAAAGTTATCTTGCCTTTAAAGAAAGGTGAGATTTATGAAATTAAAGAAATTTTTAATTAAACGTAAATGTCTCATCTTACAAATTTTAGATATAATACAAATTATTAATGTATTTTTAAGTGTTAAAATCCTTGCTGCTTTAATAATTATAATTAGAAAAGTAACGAGTAAAGTATTTGAGGAAAGTGATGAGACAAAATAGCTTAGTTGTAATTAAAGTGCTTATGTTTAGACACTTTTTAATATATATCAGAAAAAATTAATATATAAAAAGCGAACATATGCATGTCATAATTGAAGTGTAACTGGTTACTTTAAATGTATTATTTTTTAAAAAAGTATATAATGTGAATTTATTTATTAATACAAAGTATGTTATAATTTCTTTGTAAATAAAGGTGTGGTATTATGAATAAAGAAGGATTAGAAATTAACGTTTTAGCAATTGGTGATATTGTTGGTGAGGCTGCCTTAAGCCACTTAGAAGAAAATCTTAATAAAATAAAGAAAGATTATAATGTTAATTTTGTGATTGCTAATGGTGAAAATGTTGCAAATGCAAGAGGCATTACAAAAAAGCTATTTTATAGGATTTTAAATAGTGGTGTTGATGTAGTTACGATGGGTAATCATACGTATTCAAATAAAGGAATTTATGATATTAATGATAAAAGATTATTAGTTCCAGTAAATTATAATGAAAATACACGTGAAAAAGGTTATGGGATTTATAATTTTGATGGTGTAAAAATTCTTGTTTGTAACGTATTAGGAAAAAGATTAGGAGCAAGTTTAAATGGGTTTAAAGTCATTAGTGATGTAATTAATAATACCAGTGATGATGTTAAAGTAAGAATAATTGATTTTCATTCTGAATATTGTAATGAAAAACGTGCTATGGCACATATGCTAAAGGATAAAATAAGTGCTTTATATGGTACTCATACACATGTACAAACAAGTGATGATAAAATTTTATATAATAAATTAGGCTATATAACTGATATAGGAATGTGTGGACCAATAAATTCCGCAATTGGTTATGATTTGGATTTTGAGGTAAAAAGATATCTAGAAGAGTTAGACTGTGATTCTATTTTATCAAGTGATAATAAATGCAGTATAAACGGCGTCCTATTTAAAATAGATGTTAAAACTGGTAAAACAAAAGAAATAAAAAGAATTATTTATAAATAAGGTATGATTAAAATGAATTTAATGTATGCTAGTTATCCAAAATATAAACGTAAAATAAAAGAAATATATCTTAATTCTTTTCCCAAAGATGAAAGATTTCCCTATTCAATTTTAAAATATACTGTAAAAGAAAAAAACGTAGTATTAAATTCAATTGTAGATAAGGGTGTAATAATTGGAATGCAGTACATTGTAAAATGTGATGATTTATATTATTTAATGTATTTTGCGATTGATAAAGAATTTAGAAATCAAAATTATGGTTCTAGAGTGTTAAGTGATTTGAAGGGAAAATATAAAAATATATTTTTAAGTATTGAAAAAAAAGATGATGGTTTAGCAATTAGAAGAAAAAAGTTTTATTTAAGAAACGGTTTTTACGAAACCGGAAAGTATTATCTAGATAATGGTGTTATGTATGAAGTATTATGTACAAATAATAACTTTGAAATAACAAGTGATATATTAAAAAAGAGATATAGTAATATGTCTAATTCAAAGTTAATTAAGTATATAATAGGAAAAATGTTTAATATGAATAATATTAAAATAATAAGATGAAAGTAAGATATTAGTGATTTTTAAAACTTATTGATTAAAAAATAATATTATAAAGGAGGGTTTAATGACTGATAAAATAAATACAATAACAAATTTATTTGAAGGCAATGAAATAAGAAGTGTATGGGATAGTAAAAAGGAAGATTATTATTTTAGTGTGGTTGATGTTATTAAGGTTTTAACTGAAAGTAATGATCCATCACATTATTGGAGAACTTTGAAATCAAGAATGATTAAAGAGGGAAATCAAACCGTCACAAATTGTGACACTTTCAAACTAAAGGCAAAAGATGGAAAAATGCGTAGTACGGATATGTTAGATACAGAAGGTATATTTAGACTAATAGAGTCTGTTCCAAGTCCTAAAGCAGAACCTTTTAAGATTTGGCTGGCATCTTTAGGCAGCGAGAGAATAGATGAAGTATTTGATCCTGAAAAAGCAGTTAATCGTGCTGTTAATTATTATCGTAATAAAGGATATTCTGATGAGTGGATAGAACGCAGACTAAAAGCAATCTTGACTAGAAATAAATTAACTAAAGTATGGAAAGAAAATGGTATTAATAAAGATTATGAGTATGGCATTTTAACAAATGAAATATATAAGGCTTGGTCTGGTATGAAGGCTTCTGAGTATAAAGAATTTAAAGGGATAAGAAAAGAATCCTTGAGGGACAACATGACGGATATTGAAGTTGCTTTAACTGATTTAGGAGAAATTGCAACTCGTGAGCTTGCCAAAAAGCATAAACCGTATGGTTTAAAACAAAATAAAGAAATAGCTAAACGCGGTGGTAACACCTGCAAAAAACACCCGTGATGATTTAGAAAAAGAGTTGGGTGAGTCAGTTGTTTCTAATAAGAATTCGTTAAATTATAAATATATAAATGATAATTTATTGGAAAATAAAAGATAATTTATAAAAAATCACCATCAAAAGAAAAGAGGTGTTTCCATTGCATTACGAGGAAGAACTAGTAAAAGAGTTTGATTATTTAACTGCTAAAGAATATATATATAAAATTTTTGATTTTATTGATAACGGGATTGTAAAAACGAAGGATGATATATTTTATGGACATCCAGGTTTATATTTTTTCATTCTAAAAAAGAACTGCACGACAAAATAAACGCAATACTCCAAAAAGAAACTTATGATAAATATAGCCTATATTTTATTATTAATATGCTAATAAAGTATATGCTTGGAAAGTATGATTCGCATACCGGAGTAAGTTTTTTAAATAACGTTTTTTTACCACTTGATTTTAAAATTGAAAATGATAAGGTTTATGTTATTAACCAGTCTATGGACTTAGAAAATTTAATTGGCGGTGTTGTCATAGCGATTAATGGTATTGATATAAATAAGATTCTTGAAGAATTAGAAACAATAATAAGCTATTCCACTTTGGAGTTTTTAAAAAGCAAACAGACATTTTATTTGAGAGACTTGCCTGTTTTAAAATCATTACCAAGTATTGATAGTAACATTGATGTTATAAGTTTTAAGATAAAGGTAAATGGTAAGGATAAATTAATAGAGTTTAGCACGAATGATATACAAAGTTGTATTATTAAAAATAAAGTAAAAAATTATTCTTATGAAGTTTATGATAACTGTATAGTTGTTCATTATACAAGGTGCGTTGATGATGATAATGAAATGAAATTACTGATTGAAAAACTAAAAGTTATTTCAGAAGAAAAGCAAATTAATAATTATGTTATTGATTTACGTGGAAATACTGGTGGAGATTCGCAAATAATTAAGCCTTTACTTGAGTATCTTAGAGATAAAAACATAGTCGTGTTGGTAAATGAAGAGGTCTTTTCTAGTGCTCGAATGGCTTATGTGGATTTAAAAAGAATAGGTGCTTATTCAATTGGAACTGATATTAGTACTTCGTTAAATTGTTTTGGAAACGTACCTGGTGCATTAAAGTTAGACGAACTAGGACTTATTGTGAAGAGGAGTTCTACTTATTGGTATTATGATGAAAAATTTGATTGTAAAGGTTATCGTAAAGGTGAGTTTTATAATTATTTTAAAAATAGAAAAAAATTATTAAAACCAGTAATACTTAAACCTGATATGTATGTTTATTTAAGTGTTAGTGATATTGTAAATAAAAAAGATCCTCAACTTGAGACAGCTATTAATTATTTTGACTTAAATAAGGATAAGAATGATGATTGATATATTTGAAAATAAAAATGATTTTAAAGATGCTAGAATAGAAGTACGGTTTTATAGAAGGGGGAAAAAATATTATTTTTTATTTAATGATAAAGAATATGAATGTAATAGTACTTCTATAAGTGAATTAAAGCAACACTTAATATTACCATGTAAAATAAAAGTTTTGGGTATGTCCAGAGCTCAGCTCGGAAGAATATTGTCAAGTTTGCTTAATACTGCAATGACTGTTAAAATTAAAAAAATTAGTAGAAAAAATAGTGTTTTAGAATTTGAAGCTTTATTTTTAGATAAAAAGAAAATATTTTTTTATAGTTCGGATGAGAAGCAAAAAGCAAAAAAATCAGATAATAACACTGATTATAATGCTTCAAAGAAATATTATAAAATTAAATAAATATAAAATTTAAAAACAAGGAGGATAAAAAATGAGCAAAGGAATTATTATTGCAGGTTTTGGAGCAATAGGTAAAACTACGCTTGGGAAAAAATATGACAATGTAATAGATTTAGAATCAGGATATTATCAGTGGGATAATACTGGGTTTGAACATATTCCATATGAATTAAGAAAAGGTAAAAAAGAAAGGCCAAAAAATCCAAAATGGCCAACAAATTATTATAATGCAATACTAAAAGCTAAAGAGAAATATGATGTTGTTTTAACTTCAATGCATTGGAATTTGTTAGATTTTTTTGAAGAAAACAACATTGAATATTATTTGGCATATCCAACACTTGATAGTGAAAAAGTGTTGGAAAAAAGATGCCGTGATAGAGGAAATAATAATATATTTACTAATAAATTAAAAATTAATTTATATGATTGGGACGTAAAAAGAAAAAAATATCATCCAAAGGAATTACTCCTTATTAATAAAGATGAATATCTTGAAGATACATTAAAAAGAAAAAATATAATTTAGTTGTTAAAAAGATAGTTTATAAATTAGAAGGTGATGAACATGGAAAAAATAGCTATTATATCAGACATTCATGGTAATTTAGAAGCATTAAAAGCAGTTTTAAGTGATGCTAAAAAAAGAAAAGTTAAAAAGATCTTTTGCTTAGGAGACATCATAGCTAAAGGCTCTAATCAAGAAGCTTGCGTGAACTTGGTAAAAGATAATTGTGAAGTGGTTTTAAAAGGAAATTGCGATGAATGTTTTTCTAGCGAAATAGACCTTTCAAATAAAAGTGAGAAAGATGTTAAAAAAATTAAGTGGAATAAAAGCAAATTATCTGATGAAAACATATATTATTTAAAGCATTTACCTTATTGTTTTGAATTTTATTTAAGTGGCAGATTAATTAGACTATTTCATGCGCATCCAGAAAAAATAGATAAGTTTGTTGGAAACATTGATAGTATAGATAATTTATATAGTTTGTTTTTACCAAGTTCAAATACTGTTTCAAATAAGAAGGCTGATATTATTATATATGGTCATATTCATACTCCTTTTATTCAGAAAATGTATAACAGGGTTATAATTAACACTGGTTCAGTTGGAAATGCCATTGATGTCTTTAGAAATGAACAAAAAGATGGAAGTATAAAAAATACTACCGTTGCAAATTATTTAATTATTTCTGGAAACTATGATTCTAAAAATATTTATGAAGAAATATCATATGAACTTATCAGCGTTCCTTATGATATTGAAAAAGAATTAGAGTCTAATATCGATAACATTGAAAAAGAAGCCTATGAAGAAGAACTAAGAAACGGAAAATACAGAGATATGAATAAAATCTATGATAGTTTTAAAATTAGAGGAATAGATAAAGATAAGATTTAATTTTAATTAAAGAAAGGATTATTAAAATGTACACTAATGAAGAAAAGCAAATAAGAGAAGTTATAATTGCTTCTAGAAAGCTTGAGGAATACTTATGGGGAGAATATAATGGCAAATGGAATATTGAGGAATGGAGAAGAATGTTTAGAAAACGTATTCAAAAAATAGATGATATAGATGTCAATAATCCTCATGCGATTATAGAAATGAGAAAAAGAGTTATGCAAAACGCAGCACTTAGTATAGCATTAATGAAAATACTTGATACTAAAGGAATTCCTCTTGAAAAATGTGATATTCCATCTAACTTACCGCAGTATGCCATTAAAGATGGTGACCACTAGTATTTTAAATACAAGAAAACAAATTTAGAAAATCATAAATAGTAATTTGTCAAAATGGAGGTCATGTATGAAAAAGATAATTTTAGCTATTTTATTATGTGTGATTATAGTGTTAGGAATCACTAGATGTGACTCAACTAATACTTTTGAAGTGGGAGATGTATCAGATATTAAAATTAGTAATAATGATGTTGCACTATCAGTTAAAAATGGAACATTAAAAAATACAGGTGTTACATTGATTTTAAAAAATGATAGTGATAAATTACTACGCTATGATGAGGTTTATGAAATCGAAATGAAGAAAGATAATGAGTGGCACAAAATAAATGTAGAATTATATTTTAGCGAGCCTCTTTGGGCAGTAGAGCGAAACTCTAAAGAAGAAATTGAATTAAATTGGGAATATGAATATGGAAAGTTAGCAAAGGGAGAATATAGAATAATCAAAGAAGTTTATTTTGAAAATGAGCAAGAATTTTATATATCAGCAGAGTTTACTATTAAATAATAAATTATAACTTATTGATTAGGAGCATTATATGAAAAAAGGAATGATTATAATATTAAGCATTACTATGTTGATATTAACTTTTGTGCTTGCAGAACTAATTAGTTTATATCACTTTGGTAGTGTACCAACTTTATCAACGGCTTTATATTTAATTTCTATGTTTACTATATTGGAATATTTTTCTATTTCCGTTACTTATATTATTAGAAAAAAATTAAAAAAGAAAAAAATTGGAATTAAGAAAATTATAGGTTTATTATTAATGTTTATAGCATTATTACTTATGTTATTATTTTTAATAGTTGTTGATATTGATTGGTTGAATTGGTATGCACATTCAAGTCTGTTTTATCTAAATGTTATTGTAAGAAGTATAGAGCTTTTGTTGCCAGCAATAATGCTTATAATGATTAGTATATTATTAATGAAAAAAAGTGATAAAAATTAATTACAATTTGTGAAGGTTAATTATGAATAAGAATAAGTTAAGAACATTAAATTTATGTTTATATGGTGGTGCTATTGTAATTAGTATTATTGCCTTATATACTTTTATTTTTATTTTTGATAATGGTATTGGATGGAAAATATTTTTAAGCATTGTTGGTATATGTTGGCTTTTATCAGCAATATCTGGTTTTATTAAAAATTTGGATAACAAAGATAAATAGTAATATGTAAATAGGAGGAGTGTATGTTAATTACAGGAATTTTAATTACGATAGTTGCCATTTTTATGATTGTAGTTCCTCAGTTCTTTATGAGACTTAAAAGCCCTAGAATTCCAGATGAATGGTTAAAAAGTCCTAAAATGAAAATTATTCTTAGAGTATGGGGTAGCATTTTTGTAATAGTTGGCTTTTTATTAATTGTTTTCTCAATTATTTAATAACAAATTGAAATTTACAGAAAGGATTTGGCGTGAAGAAATGGAAAAATTTTATTTGGAAATACCATCAATTGAAAGAAAAAATGAAATAATTGATTATATTAATGAATTTGTTCTTTACAATTCAGATATTAATGGTACAGGATTTTTAGATAAAATATTGGAAGGGTATACTTTTGAACAAGCATTAGAAGGATGCTTAAATATGCAAGATGAGGAGTATGCTAAAAAATTAGGAAGATGTCAGTCAAAAACATTTTTATTAATTAGAAAGAATGATAATAAAATAGTTGGTACAATAAATGTTCGTTGGAACTTACCAGAAAGTATGAAACAATTTGGTGGGAATATTGGATATGGAATACGTCCGACCGAAAGAAGAAAAGGGTATAATAAGATTAATTTATATTTGGGTCTAATCGAGGCACAAAAGTTAGGATTAGATAGAGTTATGTTGGATTGTGATGTTAATAATCTGGGCTCTGCAAAAACAATGCAATCATTAGGCGGAGTATTAGAAAAAACTGAAGTTGATCTATCTGATGGAGTATTAACGAGCGTATATTGGTTTAATGTTAATGAAACGATATATAAGTATGAAGATACATTTAAAGATAATATATTTATAGAGTAGATTTTTATCTACTTTTTCTTTTATTCTAAATTATGATATAATAGGATATATAAAAGGTAAGTGATTGGATGAAAACTATATATTTGATAAGACACTCGGCTCCATTTGTGGAAATTGAAAATTATATTAATAACGATAATGTTTTATGGAATGAATTTAATAAAAATATGATTTTATCGCCACTTGGAGAAGAGAATGCTAAAAAACTATGTAATGTAAATGAATTAAAAAATATTGATGAGATATATGCAAGTAATTCATCAAGAGCAATAGAAATTGCAAAATATATCAGAAACAAACAATATTAAAATTAAACTTGATGTAAGAATAAACGAAAGAGGATTTGGTGTAAAATACATTAAAGATTTACCTGTTAATTTTACAAAATTATCTTTTGAAGATAAAAGATTTAAAATTGCTGATGGTGAATCATTATATGAAGTAGATAAAAGATTTAGAACATTCATAAATGATTTATTAAATAGTGATAACAGTAAAATTATAATAGTAATGCATGGAATTTTTTTATTGTCATACTTGAAAACTATTTGTAATCATTTTGAGTTTGATGGAATGAATTTTAATATTAGTTATAATGGTAAGCTAATTTTAGATGGGATACCTAAAAATCCTAGTATTTATAAAATTGAATTTGATGATAATAAGAATATTACCAATGTTGAGTATGTGGAGTGTGATTTATAATGACAACAATTTATTTAATAAGACATTCAAAACCAATGAAAGTTAATAATACATTAAATAATGATAACTTACAAATACAAAATGAAAAGCAGTTTCTTTCAATTGAGGGAGAACAAATAGCACAAAATAAATTAAATAATACAGAATTAGATAACATTGATGTTTTATTTTCATCTAATTATGTAAGAACAATGCAAACTGCAAAATACCTAGCAGAGAAAAACAATTTAGAAATAAAAGTCATTAGTGATTTAGGAGAAAGAAAATTTGGTATAGATTCTTGGGAGCAATTATCTGAAAATTTTGAAAGAAAGCAATTTTTAGATGAAAATTATAAAATTGGTAATGGAGAAAGTCAAAAAGAAGTTAGAGATAGAATGTATTCTACTATAATGAAGATATTAAATGAATACAGTAATAAAAGAATTGTTATTATTAGTCATGCTACTGCAATTTCATACTTGTTAAAAAAATGGTGCGATATTCAACTAGTAGATGATAAATTAAGATATATTTTTAACAATAAAATACTATTAGATGGATATTTTGATTACTGTGAGACTTTTAAATTAGAATTTGACAATAATAATTTAGTTAATATTGAAAATGTAAAATCAGATTAAAGTTATAGATAAATAAAGCTTTTGTGATAAAATATATATAGGAGGTCATAAATATGTATTCAAAATATGATGAAATGCGTGTTATAAAACAAGTAATGCAAAATTATGCAAATAACCAAAAAAACAATTATGAATCAACTATTGCTATGCTAAAAGAGCAATCAAGTAATTTCCCTTTAGATATTAATAGCGATAGAACTAGTAGAGAAATAAGTTCATTACAAGGTATAGTTAGTTCAATATCGGATTATAGGACTGATTATCAAAGTGCACTATCAGTTGTAAGTGAACTAGACAAAGCTACAATGTGTTACGAGCAAGGGTATTCACCAGAACAATTGCAACAAGGTGGAATTGCAGAACAACGAGCAAAAGAAGGAAATAAAATTTTTTTTGAAATAAGAACTCAAAATCCTGAATATAAAAGAATTATGGATGAAATATCATATAGCTTATTTGTTTCTCACGACCCACATCTTGATGGTTTAGGAATGAATTTTGATGCTAAAGAAGAAAGCTTAAAAAAGGATTTTGAAGTAGGAAAAATAACAAAAGAACAATTAATTTATTATACTAATATGTGCTGGTATTTATCGCAAAATCCAGACTATATTGAATATATGAGCCAATTTCAACAAGAACAAGCACCACAAGGTATGCATAGATAAGTCTAAATCCGAAAGAAACTTTGTAACTAATTGATTTTCGCAAAAAAACTATCTTTAAGATAAGATAGTAACACATTATGATATTGGACAATTCAGTGGGAAGAGTGAATTGTTTTTACTCTCATTTAAGCAATAGCATTACAAACTAACGTAAGTAAAGTTATTGCTTTTTTAATAATCTAATTGCTAATCTAATGAAAAGGTAAAAGGTTAATTTTTTTATTTGAATTATTTACTACCTTTTAATAGTTGTCTAGTTTTTTGCAACATAACTTGTGAAGTGGATTAATGTCTACTTTTTCTTTTGTTTGTAAATTATGATATAATGAAATAGATTTAAAACAAGGATGTGACTAACTATAAGAAGTCAAGACATTTTTTTGAAAAATCCTAAAAAGATTTTT
>CAMMVQ010000034.1 GCA_946500425.1 uncultured Mollicutes bacterium
ACTGGGATTCAAATAGTTCTTTTTTACTGTCTACTTTTTATTGACAACTTCACTTAAACACTATCTTTCGCCTTTATTTCAACTTCAATGTTTGGATCAATTTGTAAAGCTTCACAAATCAAGTTTAAATTTTCCGGTTTCATCTTAACCGAGCCTAGTTCGTAATAGTCAAGCGTAGTTCTTGATATCCCTACTAACTTTGATAAATCCTTAAGGGTCATTCCAAGTTTAATTCTTTTCACTCTAATTACTTCACCTATAGCCTTATAGAAGATATTATCAATGGTCCTAATTTCAGGTGATTTTTGCATTTTTCCTCCTTATTCTTTTTTAACCACATAACTTGATAATAAACGTTTTATAGGAAAATATCAATACCATATTAGAATAACATGACTTTTAGTGTAAAATTATGTTAGATATTACATTAGAAAAACATTATTTTTACATGATAAAAAAATAAGTCTTTTCCCGAAGATAAACAATTTAAAACAACTTCGCGCAAAAGACTTTTTAATTCAATATGGTGACCTGTACGGGATTTGAACCCGTGAATGTCGCCTTGAGAGGGCGATGTGTTAAACCGCTTCACCAACAGGCCATCTGTTTGGTTGCCCTGACTGGATTCGAACCAGTGCATGTCTGATTCAGAGTCAGATGCCTTACCACTTGGCTACAGGGCAATCTAATAATAATTATAATACTTTTTTTCCTAATAAACAACAAAATTTTATAAATAGGTAACAAAACATGAATTATTTTGCTTTTACAATAAATATTATTATATAATTATTGTGGTGATTACATGAAAGAGTGTTTTATAATTATATTAATACCAGTACTTTTACTAGCTAACTATGCCATGAAATATAAGCCCAAAAAATATTATAGTTACCAATCATTAAACCAAAAAGAAAAGTTCTTAATGATAATTAAAGCCATGGTAATACTCGGTTTTTTGACCTTTATTATAATAGCGTTAACAATTCAATTAATAAAATATCAATTAATTTCATTGGTAATCGTTTTATTATCCATTTTCTTATTTTTAGTGATTAATCAAGTCGTGAATTTCATAAAAGAAAGAAAAGCGATGAAAAGCTTGGGAATAACTTATGATTACATAAGAAACATCCCAAATGACTTAAGTACGTGTGAAATATCCTTTTTGAATAACGGAAAAATAAACCTTCAAAAAGAATTTAAAACTACACTATTAAAGTTAGAACAAAAAGGTGCAATAACAATAAAAAAAGAAAATGGTAAAATATCTTTTCATAAAACAGCTAACAAAGTATTGGCAAAAAACAGTGAAAAATACGTGTATGATTATATTTTCAGCTACGAAAAGCAGAACTTTAGTTTCAATGGTTGGTTAAACGAAATTAAAAAAGAAATGATTTTAGATGGTATCATAGAAGATAAAAAAGATAGTCATATAACTAAAACTTATTTTTTATCAACCAGTATAATCTTTCTTTGCTTTATGATTGTTTTTATAATTAAAATGACGAACGTTAATGATGCTTTCTTCGATAATTTACAACCTATTATAATTGGTTTTATATTTTCTTTCATGATTCTTTTGCCAATTAATTTATATGAGAAAAAAACGGGTAATTTAAACGTTAAACTAACCAATAACGGATGGTTTTACAAATATAACGTAGCGGCTTTTAAAAGGTTTATAACTAACTTTACAAGGCTTAAAGAAGTTAAATTAGAACAATATCCACTATGGAAAGATTATTTAATATGTGCCTTTATTTTAAACGTTAACGTGGATTATAAAAAATTCCCTGATACCCAAATGAAATTATTTAATGATTTAGAAATAAAAGAAAACATAGAAAACCTAATATATAACCTCACAAAAGAACATCAATAAAAAAACCAGAGATCTGGTTTTTTTATTTTGAATCTTTTTCGTCTTCTTTATCTAACGACTCATTCTGAAAATTAGAATCATCACTACTACCAAAGCCACTTTCTTCAAAAGCTTTATCAACTAAGTTTTTACTATCATCTTCCTTATTTTTATCATCACTATCAGAAGAAATGTCAGTATCAAAATTACTTTCTTCAAAAGCCTTATCCACTAAAGATTTACTGTCATCCAAACTTGAATCCACGCTATTTTCATCTAAAGAACCAGCCGAGAAAGTATCTGGCAAAATTTCACCATTTTGTTTTTCAAAATTATTCGCCGGTAAATCATTAATCGAATTATCATCAGATACGTTATAACCATCCGTAGAATAATCATTTGAAACGTTACTAACATCATCATTTAACGAAGTGTTAGCATTATTATTCAACGAACTAAAATTATTATCATTGCTATCATTAGTATCATCATCTTCGTTTTTAGATACTATATAGCGGTATAAGATGTCATCTTTTACTACGTAGAACCAAGTTTCTTCACCTTTTTTAACTTCGTAATTCATGATTGGTAATAATAATTCTCTTGATAAGTTAAGTAGTTCCTTAAATTCCGTTATTTCAATTATATTATACTTGTAAACGTCTAAAACCGTATTGGTATTAACTATTATGTCATCATAAGTCTTTAGTATTTTATTTATTTCTTTTTCGTATTTAGAACGATTAGTAAACATAAATAATCTTCTTAACAATAAGCAAATAACCGCAAACGTAACTATGTTCGCTATTATAACGAAAGTCATAACAACCTTATTAGTTTTAATTAAGTCTCCCTCATATACCTTTGCGTTTTGCTCTTCTGGGTCTTCCGTTTCAATTTTAACAACCGAATCACTTAAAGGTATTCTTATAACGTTAGAATACTTATTATCATAGGTAGCGCCACCCACCGTTCCGTTAAAAGTGGTCTCCGAAGAAACTTCAAGGTAACCATCCGCTGCTATTTTTATCTGATCTTGGAAATCTTCTAATATTTTTAAATATTCATCTAAATACAAATTATAGGTATTTGTAACTCCATATTTATTATCATTAAAATCTATTACTTTCTCATCTAATATTCTTTCCTTTTGTAGTACTTCTGGATTTTGGTTTTTGTCAGTTGACTCTTTGTAATAAACTTTTAGTCTTGCAACCAATTTATTAGAACCGGTAACGTCAGTTTTAACCGTTGAAGAAAAATCATATGAAGAATTTATCTGAACATAATCAATTAAATCAAGAATATATGCTTCTCCCTCTTCTAAGTAAGGAGATGAAATAAAATCATTTGGTTTTAAGTAAACCCGGTAGTTAATATCTCCCTTAGAGTTATAATCCATTATTACGTTCGCGTTATTTTTCTCTGAGTCTGGCATTAAACCTTTAATCAAATAACTTAAGAATGAAAATTGAATAACAAACGCGATAATAAGTAATATTGAAATTAATATTTTTTTTACGTTTGGTTCATTAAAATTTATTTTCTTTATCATTACCAATCACTCCTATCTTGAACATAATTTAATTTTATTTGAAAAGCAGCACCAATCGTCTCGTCTAGCAAATCTTCTGTCAACTCAACTTTCACTATAAAACTAGTTGTTTCTCCGGGAAGGAGAGGTCTATCGGTTACCCCTATACCATCGTAACTAACCTTAATTTGAGTGTTCTTGTCCGACCTTTCTTCAACGATTGAATATAACTTAGCAGAAAATTCACCTTCGTTCTTTACCTTTACCGGAATAATTGCATATGCTCCTTTTGAGCCTAGATTTTTAACCGTTATAACAACTCCCTTTTTATTTTGGCTGATAAAAGCTTCCGTATTCTCACAATTATGCTTTTCAATGTTACCAATCTTTTCAAATATTACGTTAACATTACCAGTATCAGCAACGTCAGTATTATTACTAATTCTAAAAATATAATAAGCAACCGCTATTAATATTATAATAAGTAACAATATTATAACCACTAATCTTTGCTTCTTCATGGCACACCCCTATTATCATAAATTATATCATTTTGTTAATTATTTTTCAACTCATACTACCCCTAATGCTAACTATGTGTAAATTCTTTTGCCGAATCAAAGTAAGACGAAACTCCTTTTTCAACCTGCACGCTATCAGCGGCGTCCGGATTTAATAATTCACGAAGTAATATCGTTGGATAGCCAAGATATGGTACGTTAAATACTATTCTGCCAGTATATTGAGATTCCTTTACCGGATACAAATCAACGTCACGGTTGTTATCACCCTTCGTAATAAACAATCTTTTACCATCCGCATCTTTATTTATCTTTACGACGCGGTGAACTATGTAATTCCCATCAAGCGAATATCTTATAATATCTCCCTTTTTAATGTCTTTAACGTCGGTGTCAACGATAAAAACGATGTCTCCTTTATGAATCTTTGGAGCCATGCTATTACTTCCAATTACTAATGGTTCAACCGGAAAAGCTCCCAGTCCAAAGCACACGATAATCATAACAACAAGCATCATAAATAGCCAGCCTTTAATCCCGACCGTTTTATTTGTTTCTCTTCTTAAGGTCTTATCTATCTTATTAATTAAATAATTTATATAAATGTATGAAAAGAAAGGAACGATGGCGCTTAATAGTGACGTTGTAGCCCAATCAATACCAGGTAA
Organism: uncultured Mollicutes bacterium; assembly: GCA_946500425.1. Taxonomy (GTDB): domain Bacteria; phylum Bacillota_I; class Bacilli_A; order RF39; family UBA660; genus Aphodocola. The sequence continues at coordinate 4,591 of CAMMVQ010000034.1, forward strand.
AATTGGTAATACATACATTACTAGCTGTGGTAATAAGGTGTATAAAATAGGTGCTCCGTAACCAGAAAAATAAGAAATGTAAGTAAGGTATAAATTAGTTACCAAGCTAGGTATAAAAGTCTGCATGAAAAACTCAATCGTCGTTAAAGAAGTGGCAAAATAAGTATCAAGTTTATACATGTTAATGTTAACTATGGTAAATAACAAAGAAATTAAAAAGGCCCATAAAAATATTCGTCTTTGACCACAGTTATTAATCATGTAATACCTAATGTATTCTCTTACTATTATAATTGGTAAAAATGACCATATATTAGTTAAAATACCACTTAATGTACGGTCGTAAGGATTATGTGAAAATCCTTTAATATATCCCAAGATAAAATAAATTAAAAAATAAACAAGGGTTGTAATAACAACACAAAACTCAACGTCCCTTTTATATTTTTTACTAGCAATAGCCTCATTTCTAAAAAATACTATCGCTATAACCCCAATAAAAATCCATATTAAAGGTTTAACCACATAAGTATATTGTGCCCCAAACTTGACAGAAAAACCAGTCATTTCTAAAATGCTGGAAAGGAGTATAATAACAGACAAAATAATTAATTTAATATTTTTATTCATAACTATCCCCTTTTTCTACCATCATAAGACACTTATCTATGGTTATCTATTCTAGAGTATATCATATTTACTACCTTTTAACAATATTATATTTAAAAACAAAAGCAAGTTATATTAACTTGCTACGATTTGTTTATAATTTAAAGTTATCGTAAAATGTACGTCTTGTGACGAAGCATTAGAACTTTCATCCCACATAACCTTAATTTTAAAGTTTTGTGTTCCGTTTTGTGTAACTTGTTGATTTTTAAGTTCGGTTAACCCGGTATATGAAACCTTAACTGATGGATCAGTTGTCAAGCCAACTTCATCGATTGATTCTAATACGGCTGGAATTGATCCTTGATTGGTTACGGTAACATCTATTTCAGCATACGCACCTGGATATTCTAGCTTAGGAACATTTATCGTTAATTGGTTAGCGTTATCTGGACTAATAGTAGCCGTTGCTCCGGTACTTCCCACCTGGGTTGATACGGTAGCATTAGTAAAATTAACATCAAAATTTCCTTGAGCAGTTGCCGTTCCACTAATGGTCAATCGGTCAGAAAAAAGTGCGTAACCAACCGCAACCGCCAAAACAAAAGCAACCACCGCAATTATCGCGATACTTTGTTTCTTCACAAACTTCTCTCCTTTCTACCATCTAAAATTAGGATACCATTTTTATAAAATTATAGTCAAGATTTTAAAAATATATTTATAATAATTTACATAAAGTCGCGTAAATAAAAAGCAACCAATTACTCGGTTGCTTGTTCATATTCTAATTGTATTGAAAACTCTACGTCTGAAGCTCCAGAATTAACTTCAGGATTCCACTCTACTCTTATTGTCATGTTTTGAGTTTCTCCCTGCGCGATTGGGTCATCAGTTGTAGCAACTCCAGAGTACGTTACGTTAATCGTACTGCTTTCAGGTTCTTCTATCCCGCTTTCAACTATGTTTTTTAATTTTGCGGTTATTGAACCATTGTTTGTAATCGTAACAGGAATTTCAACGTAAGCACTTGGGTAATCAAGTTTATTAACTTTAACGGTTAACTTGTTTCCACCATCTTCAATCTTTGCAATTCCCGCATCACCTACGGAATCAACGTCAGTATAACCTACTTTTGTTATTGTTCCAACTTTAGTAAAATCAATGTTAAAATCTCCAGCGGCCGTTGCTGATCCACTTACCGTTAAGGTTTCCTGAAATATTGCGTAACCAACCGCTACTGCTAAAATAACAGCTACCACCGCAATTATCACAACGTTTTGCTTTTTCATAACTTCTCCTTTCCTATTATACATTTATATATATCATTTTTAAAAATGATAGTCAATAATATTGTTTTAAAAAAAGTGAGTGAAGCTCACTTTTATGATGCTTGAATTTGTTCGTATTCTAACCCGATTTTAAAAGAAACACTCTCAGAACCTTGGTTAACCTCTGGGTCCCATTCAACTTTTATATTCATTGATTGAGTTTCATTTTGTTCGATTACGTCTTCACTTGCTGCAACACCAGTATACGAAACTTTTATTGCTCTTGATGATGCTGTTAAATCAGTCTCTTTTATGTTCTTTAGTTTTACAGGTATTGAACCTTTGTTAGTAATGGTAACCGGGATTTCAACGTAAGCGCCTGGATAATCAAGTCGGTTAACCGTAACAGTTAAAGTGTTCTTATCTTCTGAAATCTTAGCTATGTTAGCACCATCTAGACTTTCGGCATCAGTATAACCTACTTTAGTTATTTCTCCAACCGAAGTAAATTCTACGTCAAAATTACCTGATGCAGTTGCTGAACCACTTACCGTTAAAGTTTCAGTAAATAGGGCATAGCCAATTGCTACCGCAAGAACAAAAGCAACTACTGCAATTATTGCGATACTTTGTTTCTTCATTTTATTCCTCCTTTATTCTAATATTAGGATACCATTTATTTTAAATTTTATCAATACATTGATAAAAAAACGAGTTTGATTTACTCGTTTTTTACATTTATAATTTTAATACTTGTCCCGGTTTTATTAAATCAGGATTACTTCCAATAACACTTTTGTTATTTTCATATAAGGTTTTCCAATTCATGCCAAACTTCTGGGCAATGCCACTTAAAGTATCATTTTTCTTAACAACATAAGTATCTGGCGTTATCCCGTTACTAGGTATCTTAATTATCTGATTAGGATATATTTTATCAGGATTAGATATGTTATTATACTCGGCAAGTGTTTGATAACTGAGTCCGTAACGGCTAGCGATACCACTTAAAGTATCTCCTTTTTTAACAACGTAATTAACTGTCTCTGGCTTTGATGGTTCCGGTGGTTCTACCGGGTTAGAATCATTGTTTGAATTATTAAGGCCCGCCGTTTTTATTATGTTAGGATAATCTTTATAAGCAACATCCAAATCTACGTTACCACTAATTCCAGGTTTGTCTCCGCTAGAAGAATATTGCCACATTCCAAATGGCTTTGTATAAGTTGGAGCGGCACTCCACTGTGCAAGCCACTTATCATATTCATCTAATTTATTACTATTTAGTTTTCCGTTTAAATAACTTAAATTAGCATAAATAACAACATAATATCCGGCTGATTGTACTTTTGAACAAAATGTATCTACTATGTCAACTAATTCATCGCCTCTTAAGTTTTCGGTTTCACTTGATGATTCAACGTCAAGCGCAACCGGATAAAGTGGTTTATAATTTTTAATAATATTTATGAAACCATCTGCCTCTTTTTCAGCTTCGGTAACGGTTGTGGCGTACGAAAAGTGATATAGCCCATAAGGAACACCAATAGAATTTAATCCGTTTATGTATTCTTTATATTTTGGATCTTCATAAAAATCTCCGTAACTCGTTCTTACCATCGCAAAATCTACGTTTCCTTTTAAAGCGTTAAAATCTATGTTTCCTTGATGATAGCTTATGTCTATTCCTCTTTTTTCCATAATTTCCCCTCCCATATATTAGATGACACAAGTTAAAAACCGTATAATTATTATGCCAAATAAAAAGTATTGCCAAATAACAATACTTTAAAACTAATTATTTACATGTTGATGTACAACCGGACTTTCCATGGTAAGTGGTGCAAACGTATATCCATTAGCAAGTCCATACTGAATTATTCGCTCAACAGCATCAACCGAATATCCTTTAATGTCGTGCATTAAAACAACGTTATTTCTATTTTCTTTTAAAGACGTAGTTACGTTTTGAACAATTTTATTAGTGTCTTTAGTATTTCCTGCATCTCCAGAGGCGATCGTCCAGTCAAAATACCTAAATCCTATTTCTTCAACTTTTTTAGTTAATTCACTCATTATGCCTACACGGTATCTTCTGCTTATCGTATTAGAGCTACCACCAGGAAATCTTATTATGGTAGACTTATAGCCACCAGTTAAGTTGCTAACCTTATCTTGAATCATGAACAAATCCTGCATATAAGCATCAATACTAGTATAAATCGAAGCATAATTATGACTATAACTGTGAAGTCCAACGGTATGACCCTCGTTATGCTCCCGCGTTATTAAATCATTATACCTGTTATCATAGCCAGTTACAAAAAACGTTGCTTTAACATTATACTTATTTAGTATGTCTAGTAATCTTGCCGTGTACGGTCCAGGACCATCATCAAACGTTAAATAAATAGTTTTATTTGATACTTGTTGCGGGTCATAATTATTCTTTTTAAAAACTTTAACTATCCTAGATACTGAGGTTTTATTGCCATATAAATCAGAAACCGTATAATTAATGGTATACTCACCTTCTTTATCAGTATCAACGGTTCCAGAAACCTTTACCTTTGACGTTATGTCGCCATCGCAATTATCTATTGCAACATATCCTGGTTCTTCATATCTGCTACCCATTCCAAGGTAAATAACCGTTTCATCATTTAAAACAATACTAGGTTTTTCCACGTCATTAATTTTAACATCAAACTCTTTTTTAGTCTCGTTTCCGGAAGAGTCCTTTACTCTATATATTATTTTGTCATCTTCTATTTTATACTTTATTTTATCAGTAATATCCCCGTCATAATTATCAGTTGCAAGATAGCTAACACCCGTTGTTTTACCATTAGGGCAAACGTTTTCATGAACACCAGTTATTTCTAGCTTTGGAGCCGTTTTATCCACCACCCTAACTTTCTTATGCACCACCTTTTCTTTCCCATCATGGTTTATACGATAAGTTAAAGTATACGTTCCTAGTCTTTTAGTATTTACCATTCCCTGCGTTTTATATTTTATTTTTTCACACCTAAAATTATTTCCGTAACACACATCAATACCATTATCATTATATTTTGTAAAAACTTCTACTTCATCATCTTTTATTTGCTTTACCCTAATACTACTTTGACCATAATTAAAATAAAATAACGTACACAGCGTTAAAAAAGAAATTATAACTATTATTGATAATATTTTATTTACTCTCATAATTACACTCCAAGTTTATTATACCATTCATATTGAAAAGTATAAAAAAAGATGATAATATTTTTCATCTTCTTGTAAAGTTATTTTTTATTGATTAAACTTTGGACGGCCTTCATTACTGCTATTTTTCCATATGAATAAGTTAAACTTCCTTGCTGATAAGCAATATAGGGTTCTCTTACCGGGCCATCACAAGAAAGTTCGATTGATGAACCCTGAGTAAATGAGCCCGATGCCATTACGACTTTATCGTCATATCCTGGCATATCCCAAGGAAGAGGTTTAGATGATGAATCAATCGGAGAAGCTGATTGTATTCCACCGCAATAACTTACTAAGTCATCTTCATTACCAAAGATAATGTTTTGAACGATGTCAGCTCTTTTTTCGTTATATTTCGGCTCTACTTCATAACCTAGTTCTCCTAATACCCTACTTGTTAAAACGGCGGTTTTTAAGGATGAAGCAACAACGCTAGGCGCCATAAATAGACCTTGTAAAATTGATTTATTAATACCAAGGGTTGGGCCAACCTCTCTACCTTCCCCTGGTAAAGTAAGCCTTTCACCTGCCAAATCAACCAATTCTTTTTTTCCAGCTATATACGCCCCGTTAGGCGCGATTCCTCCACCTAAGTTTTTAATCAACGAACCCACTATTATATCCGCGCCAACTTCTAAAGGAGTTTTATCTTCCACAAACTCACAGTAACAATTATCAATCATGATAATAACATCTTTATCAATGTTTATTATTTCTTTAATTACTTTTTCTACTTTTTCTATAACTATACTCTTTCTTTTAGAATATCCTTTACTCCTTTGAATCTCAATTAGTTTTACCTTATTATTTTTTAAATATTCTTTTATTTTATCATAATCAAAATCGTTATCTTTTAACTCTATCTCATCATATTTAACGCCAAATGATTTTAAGGAACTTTTATTTTCTTTTATTCCAATTACCTCATGAAGGGTATCATAAGGAGTCCCAGTAATACTAAGCATTAAATCACCAGGTCTTAGGTACGCAAATAGCGCAACACAAAGCGCGTGAGAGCCTGATATGAACTGAGACCTTACCAAAGCATCTTCAGCGCCCAAAACACATGCAAAAACGCGTTCTATGGCATCACGTCCCATATCATCATAACCATAACCAGTAGTACTTCCAAAGTGAGCTTCAGATATATTATTTTTATTAAAAGCATTAAGTACCTTTAAACTATTTATATCGCATAGTTCATCTATCTTTTTAAATTCTTCTTTTAAGTTTTCTTCTGCCTTTAAAACTAATTCTTTAGCTTTATTACTTATTCCAAATTCATTGTACATAACATCACGTATAATCTAATTATGTGATTTTTTTATTATTAATCACTATATTAGATCCCT
>CAMMVQ010000035.1 GCA_946500425.1 uncultured Mollicutes bacterium
TTGCAATACTTTTTAAATTGCAACCAAAACTTTACATCTCGATAAATTACTATTTGTCATTTAGATAATTATACCATAGATACGGTTATTTAGATAGCTATTTCATTTGACTTTTGGATAAGATAATCTAAATCTTTATTTTTCATTTTGTCATTGATTTTTTTGATAATCATTTGACTATAATTACAAATAGTTTCTAAAGATGAATCAATTTCTTTAAAATCTTTATTTTTCGACCAACTATAAAGATAAGTTTCGCTAAATTCTGGAACATTAAGATTAAAGTAATTAGATACAACATAAGCGATCGATTCAGCTTCAGTTTCATATTTATTTCTATTATTTTGATATTCTTTATAATTGTTTTCTAAATTAGTATGAGCTAGAGAGTGAGCAAATTCGTGAAGTAAGGTTTTAAATTTTACAAGATTAGTTTGATTAGCACCTATAACGATTTCTTTATCCTGAAAATTGCAATAACCATCTTCTTTAATACCTTTTTTGTATTTTAGATTAAAGCCATTATCTTTAACTAATTCTTCTAGGGTATTAAGATATTCTTTTGCATTTTCATTATCTATTGAGGGGTGCAACTTTTCTTTAATATCTTCATAAGGCATAGTACTATCAGATATATCGAAAACCGTACCTAACGAAAAATATGATAACTTTTTATGATGAAAGGTAAATGTATCGTTATCTTTGTCTTTATACATTTGCTTTTCTTCATCAGAAAGAGAATTATAGTACTTTAAAGTATTATCTCGGTTATCTTGTACTATGGTACTAAATCTAGGAACAATAATAGAAATAGAATCAGGGCTTTTCTTAACGGAATATCCTAACTTTTTATATGTTTGAAAAGGGGCTACAAAAGTAGCATTAGGTTTTTGTAGAAATATAAGTAAAATGTTATTATGACTGTAATTATTAAATTTTCCTATATTATCTAAAAATAGTTTAATATTAGATGGATTATTAAATAATTCAATAGCTTTGTTTTTTAAATTTTCGGTAATAGATAAAATATCTTTTTCTAATTGTTCTTTATTATCAGATGTAGGAATTTGTTTTTTTAACTCTTTAATTTTATCAAATTGTTCTTTAGCATATTTATTCATTATTTTTCCATATCTTGATCTTGAATAAGTTCTTGTTCTTTACTATATTTAAAATCTTGAACTTTACTACTAATCATTGGTGGGATAATTCCTACGTCTTTATAAAAGAAACTGTCATAGATTATTTGTAAATCGTCTTTAGATAAATCGCAGTCGTATTCTTTAGCAACACTAATAACATAATTATCAAATTCTTTTTTAAAATCATTTGTTAAATTCATAACTTGTCCTCCTTATCTTTTATAGTATCTTCAATTCTTTTTTTAGCAGTTAAAAAATAATCTTTATTTTTTTCTATACCGATAAATTTACGATTACTACCAGCATTAATAACAGCTACACCAGTAGTACCTGATCCCATAAAGCAGTCTAGTATGGTTTCATCTTCACGAGAACTATTTAGTACTAATGATTCTATGATTTCTAAAGGTTTAATTGTGGGGTGTTTATATAGCTTTTTTTCTTTTTGAGTAGTTGGTAAATAATATACTGTTTTAGCAAGTTTATAATTAGCTGGATTACAATAACCACGTTTTCTAAAATAAAGGCAATATTCTTTATCATTAAGATACTTATTATTAAAAAGTGGCATAGCATTAGTTTTATTCCAGATAATAATTTCATAAGAACAGTTATGCTTGCCGATAAAAAAATCTAAATATTGTCTTATTTGAGCAAGATTACACCATATATAGATGTTTACTTTATCTTGTATCCTGATAAACTCATTTAATATAGATAAATCATAGTTATCAATTAGATCAGCATCAGTTAATTCTTTTTCTAGTGATAACAGAGTTTTAGCTAATCGGCTTTTTCCTTTTTTACCACCATCCATATTTAATAAATAAGGTGGATCTATAATAATTAAATCAATAGAATTATCTTTAATATCTTTTATTAATAAATTACTATCTCCATGTAATAATTTAATATTATCTATAATATATATCACTCCTTTTTTTATTGGCTAATTTATATCTAGTTCTAACTCTTTCTCTATCTCTAGTGGACAATGTACGGACATTTGTCCTTTTTCCATTTCAATACGTTTTCGATACTCTCGTTTACGGTCAGCTTCAGTAGAACTTTTACCTATATATGACTGTATATCAGACATATAAATAGTACCATTTTGTAAGATTTCAATAAGTCCTAGAGCCTCAAATATTTTAAGGGCTTTTTCAACGTCATTTGGATTATGTCTTATTACTTTTGCAATTAGATTAGGGTTATATGGAATTTTGTTATTGAAAAGTAATCGACCATCATTTTTTAAACTTTTAAGATAGAGTTTTAAGAGAATATTAGAATAAATATAACCGTTTTCTTGTGATTCAAGTATAATCAATTCTTCACTATCAAAAAAGTTGTCTTTTAGCTTTAAATAATAATATTTATGATTATCAGCCATTAGGGTTTATCTTTACGTTTCAGCTTATATTGAACAGCAAGAAGTTTATTACTTAATTCAACTGATTTTTCTTTAGTAGTTTTTAGTTCTTCTAATAAAATATCTTGTTCAATTAGTAGTCTTATGTATTCAGCTCCACTAACAGTAAGAGCATTTGATTTGTCTATTAAATGATTTTTCTGTTTCTTATTCAAAACAAACTCGAAGTCTTTATCAAATTGTTTTTTCCTCAATATAACTCCTCCTTTCAGTAGGGGATTTTATCTACTAGTTTAGCGACAACTACAATTTGTTTACCTTTGTTTTGCTGGTCGCAAGTAGTTAGTATTAATTCGGTAGTATCTTTTGTTTTTGTAAAATTTATTGTACCGTCTTTATCTTGTCGTTCAATTTTTGAAACTTGATAAATGTATTTTTCGTTTTGATAGTAGATAAATACTTGATCGTTTTCTTTTAATTTGTATAACCTATGAAAATAAGCAATTCTTGAATTACCAGAGTGTCCAGCAAGTGCAAGTGTACCATTTGTAACATTTGGCATATCAGAATTTTGTAATATCTCTACATTTTTATCTACATTATTATTTTTATCGTTAATAGAAAATAAGCCACGTTTTAGACTGATTTTAGGAATTTCTAATACAGCGATATAATCATAAGTAAAATTTGTATTTTGTGATTCTTCGGAAGTAGAAGAAGATTCCTCAACAATAACCGTTGTATCAGGTTTATAATCTAAAAATTCCTGTATAGCTTTATCTTCTTGTTTATCTAAATAACAATTAGAAAAAAATTTTAAAGAGATAAGGATTATACCTAATAATATGAAAAGAGAGCCGATGATAAAAACTCGGCTCAATTTCCTATTTTCTGTTTTTCTTTTTTTCATATATAATTGCTCCAATTCCACCTAGAATAGCAAGACCACCTAAAACGTAAGTAATATCAATAGCATTTACTCCTGTATTAGGTACTTTGATTTCTTTTTCATTAGTCATAGTTGATTTGATGATTTGACCGTCCTCTGTAATTTCAAAGAACTGTTTTTCAGTATTTAAGATATAGCCCTCTGGTGCTTCACTTTCAATTAGATAGTATTTTCCGATAGGCATATCATCAATAACGATTTTACCGTCTTTGTCAGTATAACCCTCGAATACCTTTGTACCATCTTCTTTAAATATTTCTATTTTAGTATTAGGAAGTGGCTCGCCAGTAGAAAGGTCGGTTTTAGTAAATTCTAAAGTACCTTTACTATATTCATTATTTAAAGTAAATGTTTGATATACTACACCAGTATATTGGTCTTTATATTTTAATTCAAATTCGTAAGTAGTCGGATCAATAACGTTATTATGATTAGATTTAATTTCCTTTAGGTTGTATTTTCCTAAAGGTAATAACATATCGCCTAAAGAGGCATAACCGTTTTCATCAGTAGTTAATGTAGCGACTAGTTCGTCTTTAGAGTAGTATTTCTTACCACCAACGATAATGTCCTCACTAGCTCTTAATTCAAAAATAGCTCCGTCAAGTTTAATTTTTTCGTAGTGATAACTACCATTTTCAAAAACAACTTTTTCGCCATTCTTATAAATTTCGACTTGTCCTTTCACTTGTTCGTTTTCAAATTGAGTTTCAAAAATAACTCCATAAGTAGGATCAGTAATTAACTCTGAATCCTCGCCGATAGTAAATTCTTTAGACTGTTTATTCCATAAATAACCATCTAAAGACTGATCGACTTCCTCTAATCTATAAGTACCTGCACTTAATGGAAGTGGTGTCATTAAAATACCATCTTCATTAGTCATAAATTCACATTGTACTTTGTCGGTAGTTTGACAAACATACTCATTATTATCAACATCAAATATTTTAAATTTAATACCACTTCTAGCAATGATATTACCTGTCTCTTTATCTACCTTTACAACTTTTAATTTAGCTTTAATTTCAGCATTTGCAAGCAATTTATAGATAGGATCATCAGCACTTTCATTTACTGTAATTTCAAAATCTTCTACAAACTCATGGTCTTGTGTACTATTTACTTGCTTAATGGTGTATGTACCGTAAGGGAGTGTTGCAGTAGCAAAACCACGTTCGTCAGTAGTAATACTAGTAACTTTTTCGCCACTAGATTTCAAAAAAATGTCAAACGTTACGTCAGGCTCGCCAGTTAGAAAGCCTGTTTGATCTGATGCGAAAACTTTAAATATTTCTAAATCTCTTTCGATAACTTTCTCACTTACGTCAACAAGAGGATATAAGTCATCTTTTGTGATTTCAAAGTAATATTTTGTTTCGTTTAATTCATATCCAGTAGATGCTTTTTCTTCTTGCAAATAAAAAGTACCTAAACTTGGTAGATAGTCGCTCATGACGTATTCGCCACCAACAGATTCTACTTGACCGACACGTTTACCGTCCATAGTATATATACCAAATATAGCTCCGTCTAGGGTAGCATCACCCTGTGCAATTCCTAAACCTGTGTCAGCATCAACTTTTTTTACTGACACTTTACCACCGACAATATTTATTTTTAAATCTCTATCAATAGGATCGTAATATCCTCTTGACATTAAATCTTGGCTTTTTGGGTGGACATACACGATAGCAGGACTAGACATATTTTTATCCCTTTTAGTAATAGTAATATTACCGTTACCAACTTCATTGGCAGTAATGCTTAACATATTACCGTTGATACTAGCACTAACACCATCAGTACTTTTAATTTCAAATTTATTTAAGACGTTATTAGCATCAGTTAATTCTATTGTTTCGCCAATAGTCATGTCGATAGTATCTTTATCAAATTTAGGAGTAATATCGTGTTCAGCAACTAAACGATTTAACTCATTAATTTCATCAGTATATTTTGTAATACGATTTCCGTCCAATTTATCTGTGAAATAAATGTCGTATCCATGTGGGACTGTTTGCCAAATAAGGAACTGTGTTACAGAATACCATTTAATATCAGTATGATTACCATATCCATAACCGTAGTACGCAAGTAAACTAATCCTTCGCCATTGTTCGTTTGTCATATTAGCAATATATGACTGATTGAAGTCTTGTCCTTGATAAATAGTTGATCCACTAGCTATTGGAGTACCTGGCTCGATGCAATATACAAACTGACCGTCGCTATTTCTTGTGATAACGGTCATTTGTTGATATTTCCTTGTACTTCCTTTTACTTTCAAAATATAATCGCCTTTAATATACTGGGACTTTTCATTAAATGTATCATTATATGTTTTAGCCTGTACTGTTATACTAGGAATACATGATACACCAACTAAAAGTAGAAGAAAGCCATTAATTATTTTCTTTTTTAAATTCTTCATATAATAAATTCCTCCTTAATTTTAACCAAAAGAAAAAAGCCTATTAAGGCTTTGGAATATCCGAATATTCAACAAGTTTATCATCTTTTGTTTTCATTGTTAATTGATAATAAGTATCACCACAGTCATCAGTTGCGTCCATATATTCATAACCAACAAAACCGTAGATTTCTTTATACTGTTCTGCCGTAGCCTTTAACTTATCTAAACTGTCAAAGTCAGCTCTAAAAACAACATAAAAGAGTTTTGGAGTACAACTTGGTGTTTCTACTACTTTTGGAGGAGTAGTAGGCTGTTTTGGGGTTGTTTGAGTTGTAGTTTGTTGATTATTATTTGGTGCTTGTTGTGGTGTTTGTACTTTATTATCGTTTGTTTTTTCTTTTGGTGTTTCTTCTATATTTTGATTTTCTGTTTCATTAGTTTGGGGAGTTGTTATTTCAGGATTAGTTTCTTCTTTTTTTGTTTCTTTATTATTGATTTTATCTTTCTTTTCCTCTTTAACCTCAACTTCTTGTTGTTGTGGGGTTTTAGTATTTACATTATTCTCATTTTTAATAATGAAACGAAAAGAAATAAAAACGGAAACAACTATAATAGTAATAGTGAGCAACGAAATTAAAATTATTTTCTTCTTAGACATAATTTTCCACCTCTTGCCAGCACTATAACATCTATTATATTATTTGTCAAAAGTGTAGAGTTAAGTCATAATATAACCTCCTTATGAGCCTTTAAAAATTGTTAATATATTTATCTAATCCTAAAAACACACAAAACTTGATAATAGCACTTTTCTTTAGTCTATCATATTGGTATTGATGTAAAATCATTGACTCTTGTATATAGGTTTTCTTTTCCTTATTAATAAAGCAACGGATAAATAGTTCCTTTTCTTCTTTAGTAAGTTTTTCAACTGCACTTGGATATTTTGCTATTAGATCCCTCAATTTATCTTTGCTGTCATATTCATAAATCATAAATGTTTCGATTTTACTACAAATATTACGAACACTTGATTTTCCAGCAAGTTCCACTTCATAAGTAGGTGTAATTCGGATATAGTAATCTTTATCATCAAGTATTAAAGTTGCAGTTTCTACTAATTCCAAAAAGGCTTTTACTATTTCTTCTAATTTTTTTACATCAAACTGTTTAATCATAAAATCAGTTAAAACGTGTGTGCTATTCATAACAATTCCCTCCAACTATGAAAAAAAGAGCAACAGCCAGTTTATCGGTTGATAAAAAAGCTATTACTCTTATGTTTAAGTGATAAGTAAAATGTTTTATTGTCGTAACTTTTGGATTTTGGGGGAAAGTATCCCTTATGATCGCTTGAAAATTTGCAATAGTGCATTCACAAATCACCCCCTAACATATAAAACAATTAAATTGCTTTATATGTTAGCACAAAGTAGTAAAAAAGACTATTCCCATTTTACAGGGAATAGTCGTAACAACAAGCATAGGCTCATTTGCTTATAGTTTTTACTACTATACACATTGTACCACGCATTTTATAAAAGCCAATACCTAAAAAAAATATAAAATAAATATAATAAAAATACAAAATGATTTATTTACCATTTTCTTCATACCACATAATTTGATGTAATTCACATTTAAGAATATGACAGATTTTAGCGAGATTAAATAAATCAACTCTATATAAAACTTGTCCATTAACATATTTATAAATGGTATCTTTATCAATTCCAGAGAGTTGGCTTAATTTATATGGTGTCATATTTCTTAACTCGAGCATAGGCTTTAAATCAATAACAATAACCCCAGTTTGTTCTTTTACAAGCATTATATACCTCCATTTCATAAACACGTTATCAAATGAAAAATGGTAGAACTAATCTGTTTATAGACTAATACTACCATCTATATATAATTACAAGTAAAATTTATCTACCATGTATCATTGATATATATAATTATATCATATTTTTAAATGCCTTTGTATTGTTATCGCACATTATTGACAGTTTTTTAATAAAGTAGAAGATAAATTTTCAAGATCGTTATTTTTTATTAAATCTTTTAAAGAAGAAAAATAGATATTTGCTTCTTCTAAATTATCATACGTTTTTGCGTTTAAATTTGAAAATGTATAATCAATGTCAAAAATAATCATAGATACAATATAAGAATTATTTTGCTTTTTAATAAATGCTCCAAAAGTAATATTATCTTTTGTTTCTTCAAATTGATTAACAAGATTATCATTTAATATACTCTTAACTTTATCAGCTGGATCTGTAAATTTTTGTGCTAACTCAAAAAAATTTTTTTGTAATTCATAGTCAGTTAATAATTTTTCTTTCAATTCTAAATACTTCTTATTCATAAACTAATAGACCTTTCGCTGTTTTTATTATAGCATTGTTTTACAAATAAGAAAACAGGTAAAATTTTACAGTTTACCACATAACACGTCAAGCTCCATATTATATAAATTAGCTAATGCTACTAGTCTATCAATAGGTGGGAAGAATACACCTTTAAAATATCTTTGTACTGTTGATACATTACATTTTAGATTATCAGCTATGTAAGTATAAGTATGCTTATATTCTTCTTTTTTCTCATTTAAAGTAGCAAGCATTTTGCTGTAATCAATTCTTTTAATATTTTCTACTTTAACTAGGTCTTTATCAATGCCATAAATATATGATAGCTTAACTTTATAAAAGCAAGATAATTTATCAGCCATATCAAGGGGGATCATAACGTTACCATGTTCCCAATTATCATAAGTACTTCTTTTGCAATTCAATATTTCTGATACTTCTCTTTGAGTTAATTCTTTCTCATTTCTTAAATATTGTAAATTATTAAAATACATTGTTACCACCTGAAAATATTGTCGCATTTTAACAGGGGTATTTGCCATTTTGCCCAATGCACGCAAAATAATTAACTTTGATGTTAAAAAATGTGATATAATGAAAAAGAATAACAACCATAATTGTTATTCATCAGTATTTGTCATATCTACTCTAGCAGGTAACTTTTTAAAGTCTCTTTTGACGTAAAACTCAAAAGGCTCAACATCCAATGCTTTTGAAAGAAGTTCCAGCTTCTCAAAAGACGGAGTATGATGACCTAATTCTAGTTGACTTATATAAGTTACACTAGTATCGGTTAGTTCAGCAACTTTCTCTTGTGTATATTTTTTCCGAAACCTAAAATATTTCACATTGTTGCCGAATACTTTGTTTAATTTCACAATCGTATCACCAACTTTACCACTAATATTATGATACGATTTTTAAATAACATACTCCAGTAAGTAATAGTGTAAAAGATTTGCTGGGTGGATATACAAAATGATTAGGAAAGGAAGTGAAAGCAATAAGAAGTAAGAAGTATTGTGCTAAACCATTAGTGGATGAATTGAATAGATTTTTTGCAAGAGAAGATTTTAACGATTATATGCAACCATATATTGATGCTGGTATTAAATTTCATCTGGTAGAAGATCATTTAGTGGCTTATGCTCCAAAAAATAATTATGAGTTTGGAATTATCAAAGATAAGGACGAAAAAAAGTATTATTGGTATTTAATACCTTAAATAAGTCTATTTTTATGACAGCAGTTGAAAATGGTATAGAAATGGTATTTTTCGCTATTAAAGAAAATGAAACTTTATATAGTTAACTAATGAGATGGGGTAAAATGTGGGAAAGAAAAAAAGTAATATAAATTCTGACGACGAAATAATTACAAAAACAATTACTTTATTAACACTTCATTTAAGAGATGCCACTTTATTATTTGCAGATTTTTATGATAAACAATGTAAATTAATTAGAGAAGAATTTGATAACTTAATAGATAATGAGCCACCTAAAATATTCCGTAAAGCTCATAAAGAGTGGGAACAAGAAAAAGAAAAATTATTAGATAAATATGACGAAACTTTTACAAAATATCTTGAGGAGTGTCAGGATCTCGAGGAGTTAATGAATTTATGATCAAACACACAAAAAATATTGTTGTAAATGACTGTTCAGATATTCCATTAGAGATTATGGAAAATATTAAAGTTGTTAACTTTATTATAGTAACAGAAAATGTAAAGACAATAGAAAAGAAATTAGAAAAGATTAATAATCTTCACGAGAAATATAGTAATAAGATTTTTAATGTAATTATTTCAAGAAAATATGAGAATTTACCAAGACTATAATTTTAATACATTAAACAACTGCTAGTACAGGGTTGTTTTTTTATGTATTAAATAAATTAAAATAAGTACAAGTAAGTTTGAATAAATTTGAGTAAGAAAAAATATTATTTATAAAAAATTAACTAAAATTTAACTACAAATTTTTTATAAAAAAAATTTGCGTCCTCGCAAACCCTTGTAAAATAAAGAAAAAATTGATTTTATAAAATAAAAAAACTGGTCCTTACAGAGCAGGTATGAACCGAACGCTCTAGCCAGCTGAGCTATCTCGCCATAAAAGTTAGCAAT
>CAMMVQ010000036.1 GCA_946500425.1 uncultured Mollicutes bacterium
AAACAAAAAAGTAAACACATCTTTTTTTGTGTCTACTTTTATCTTACAACTCCATTTTTAAACTTTCTTTTTTGATGTTATTAGCCCCTCAAGTTTTTCAGGATAATTATTTTCTTCACAAATAAACTCGTAAATTACGCTGTTATCAAACTCTTTATAGGTTATTTTATAATCTTTTAAAACGTAGTTAACTTCTTTTATTTTATCATATGGAAATTCGATTCTTAGGCTATAGTTTTTTTTATACGGAATTATATTACATTTTTTAAGAACTTCATTAGCAGAGTTGGTATAGGCCTTAACTAAGCCACCGGTTCCTAGCTTGATGCCACCAAAATACCTTATTACGACTATTAATACGTTGTTTAAATCATTATTTTCCAAGACGCTTAAAATTGGCATTCCGGCAGTATGAGATGGCTCACCATCATCACTCATTCTTTTAATATTTCCCGTTATGTACGCATAACAATAATGTGTGGCACCCTTATGTTTAACCTTTAGTTCTGATATTATGTTTTTGGCCATTACTTCGTTATTTATTTTAAATACGTAAGTGATGAATTTAGACTTATTTATGGTTATCTCATTAAGTGAATTATTATCTATCGTTTTCAAGTTATATCACCAAAAACATTATAAATGATTATTGTTAGATTTTCAATTATATTATATAATGGAAATATGTTAGTAAAGAAAATGGTGAGTTAGATGATTAATATTAAAACCGATTCAAGGAAAGTTGTTAAAGGAGATATCTTTGTTGCCTTAAGAGGAATAGTAGGTGATGGTCACGATTATATTCCAAAGGCGATAGCAAACGGAGCCTCAAAGATAATAGCGGAGGAAGGGGAATATAGCGTTCCTTACGAAATCGTTAAGGATACCCGTGAATATTTAAATGACTATTTAAGTTCTCACTATAATAAGTACTTAGAAGAAATGCACATTATCGGCCTTACTGGGACTAACGGTAAGACTACTACCGCATACTTAATTTATGACGCATTAAAAAGGTTTGGAAAAAAATGTTGTTACATAGGTACGATTGGTTTTTACATGGATGAAAAAGTAGGAAACCTTCCTAATACGACGCCTGAGGTAACCGAGATATATGACATGTTAATAAGAGCTTATGATGAAGGTTATAGGTACGCCGTAGTTGAGGCTTCGAGTGAGGGATTGTTACACAGAAGGTTAGAAAACGTACCTTTTGAGTATGCTGTTTTTACTAATTTAACTCAGGATCATTTAAACATTCATAAGACGATGGAAAATTATGCCAAGTGTAAGCAAAAACTTTTTAATAGTATAAGACCAGGAGGCAAGGCGGTTATAAACTTTGACGACCCTAATAAAGACACTTTTATGCTTGGTTATAACACCAATATAACTTATGGGTTTACTGGTGGTGATTACCGGGTAACCGATTATCAAATGAGTATATTAGGAAGTAATTTTACCTTTATAAATGATGATGTAAAACAAAATATAAAGGTTCCTTTAATTGGCAAGTACAACATATATAACGTTTTGGTTACCATAATCATATTAAGGGAGTTAGGATTTAATTATGGCCAAATAGCGGACGTGTTGTTATATATTGAATCCCCTCCTGGAAGGATGGACATGGTTGAGTATAAAAATAACCGTATAATAATTGATTATGCTCATACTCCAGATGCTATTTTAAACATTATTAGTACGGTAAAAGAAGTGTGTGATGGTCATATATATACCGTGTTTGGATGCACTGGTGATAGAGATAGAACTAAAAGACCAATCATGACTAAAATAGTAACTGATTTGTGTGATAAGGTAATCATAACGGAAGATGACCTTCATAATGAAGACCCAAAACAAATAGTTAAAGACATGATAGAAGGAATTACCAATACTAATTATGAAGTTGAATTGGATAGGAAAAAAGCTATTATAAAAGGAATTAAGCTATTAGACGTAAATGATGCCTTACTTATATTAGGTAAGGGGCATGAAGAGGTTATGATTATAAAAGATAATAAGAAAATACCATTTAATGATAAAAAAACGGTATTAGATTACTTGGAAAGTAAGAAGGTAATAAGAATTGAGAAAATAAATGATTAGATGTAAATATTTTAATGTTTACATCTTTTTTATTGACTTTTAAAAAACATAGTTGTATTATTGTATTAGTTCATTAATACAAAGGAGATGGTGGCTTTGGCTTGGAAATTTGATAATGAAAGGCCAATATACATACAATTAGTAGAGAATCTGAAACAAAAGATTTTATCCGGAGAATACAAGCCCGGTTGTAAGATTCCTTCGGTACGTGACCTTGCCTTGGAATCGGGTGTTAATCCAAATACCATGCAAAAAGCACTAAGTGAGTTAGAAAGCCAAGGCTTAATAAAAACGGAAAAAACCGTAGGGAGAAACGTGACCGAAGACTTATCGTTACTAAGGCTTGAAAAAGATAAGATTGCTAAAGAAAAGACAAAAAATTACGTTCAAAGCATGCGTGAATTAGGTGTTTATAAAAAGGATGTATTAGCATATTTAAAGGAGGAAATAGATAAATAATGAGCATTGTAAAGTGTAAAGACTTATGTAAAGATTACGGCGCTAAAAAAGTGTTAAAAAACGTTAACTTAGACCTAGAAAAAGGACGAATAATAGGACTTTTGGGGCCTAATGGTTCTGGCAAGACAACCCTTATAAAGTTGATTAATGACCTTTTGGTACCAACTAGTGGTGAGGTTTTGGTAGACGGAAAAAAACCGGGCGTTGAAACCAAGAAAATAATTTCTTATTTGCCAGAAAGAACTTATTTAAACTTCAACATGAAGGTAACTGAGTTAATTAGTTTCTTCAAAGATTTTTATGAAGATTTTGACGATAAGAAAGCTAATAAATTATTAAAAGAACTTAACATAAACCCCGCTGATAAATTAAGAACCATGTCAAAGGGAATGAAAGAAAAAGTACAACTGGTTTTAGTGATGAGTAGGAAAGCTAAACTTTACATACTAGATGAACCAATTGGTGGGGTTGATCCCGCAACAAGGGATTACATAATAAAAACCATCATGAATAACTTTAATGAGGATGCTTCTATCATAATTTCTACTCATCTTATTTCGGATGTTGAGAAAATATTAGATGACGTTATCTTTATAAATGATGGAGAAATTATGTTTGTTAAAAACGCTGATGAATTAAGACACGAAAAACACGCTTCGGTTGATGAAATATTTAGGGAGGAATTCAAATGTTAGGCAAGTTATTAAAATATGATTTTAAAGCAATGGCAAGAAGCTTATTACCACTTTACGTATTAACTATTGCTTTTGGTTTGTTTAACCGTTTTACAGAGTTTTTAGCAAATAAATTTTCGTTTTTTAAAGTAATTGACGGAATGGTTTTGGTTGCTTTTGTAATATTACTTTTTGGTTGTTTTATTTATACCTTTATCGTTAGCATTCAAAGGTTTTATAATAATCTGATTAAAGATGAGGGATATTTAACGCACACTTTACCAGTTAAGAAAAGTACGATTATAAACTCTAAGTTAATATCAAGTATGATTTTTCTTTTCATAAGCATACTTGTGGTTATAATAGCTTTATTAGTAAGAATTTATACTCCTGGTATGTTAGAACCAGTATTTGATTCATTTAAAACCTTTATTAATAACGCAGGATATAATGGCGCTTTATTATTGCTATACATAATAATAATGATGATTATTTCTTATGCGTCTAATTTACTTATGTTTTATTTATCAATTTGTTTGGGTCAAATGGAAAACGAAAGAAAAGGTTTATACTCGGTTGTGTTTGGCATAGCAGTATACACGGTAAGCCAAGTAGTAAGTTCGGTGTTATTATTTGGAGCAATGTATTTAAATAAAGGATTTATTGAAGAACTTAATAAAACGGTTCCGTCAGCAGATGCATTGTATTACTTATTTGGGGTTACTACCATAATAATGGTTATTTTACCAGTAGCATATTACGTTTTAAGCGTAAAAATTATGGATAAAAAGTTAAATTTAGAGTAAAAAGCGTTTGTATAACGCTTTTTTGTGTGGAAGTATTATATTGGTGTTATAATTAAAATAAGTAGGATTATTATAAAGAGGTTATCATGAAAAAGTATGTTTTTATTTTATTATTAATTTTCGCTTTTGTTACTGGCTGTGATTCTAAAAAAGATAATTATAAACATTACAGTTTTATGGATTATGATATAAATTCATATGTTTATTATAATGATAGGACAGAAGAAACATATGCTTTGGCGGACATAACACCTGATAAATACGAGTCGGTACTAACTGGATTTTTCTATAAAGTTGGAGAAAATGATTATATTTTATTAGAAACTTTAGAATCTAGTCATGAGGATGCTTATAAGGTAAACTCAGTTTATCAATTTTACAATAATAAACTTTATGGTGTTGGTAATGGAAATACGCCGGGAGTTTTTGAAATTGCATTAAATGGTAAAAATAGTAAACTTAAAAAACTAGAATTTAAAATGGGCGATAATTTCATTGGTCCTGCCCAGATAATAGGAAAAGTTGAAAACAATTATATATCTTTTTACGGTTATACTTCATTAGAAAATGAGCCTGTTGCAAATAGATATTTTAAGTGTTCATTAAATGATTATCAGTGTGAAATAATAGAAAAACCTTAGTATGTAAAAGATAAGAAATATTTTAATCATAGTGAAGAAAAGTAAAAACATATAAAAGTATGAAAAAGAAAATGATGATGAATAGTTTTGTTATATTTATGGTATGAATTATTAATAAAAATTAGGTTTATTATAAACGATTAATTCGTGCTGAGCTCTCGTTATAACAACGTAGAATAAATATTTTTCATTCTTGGTATAAATGGCATTTTTATTGGTGTAAGAAATTACTGAATCAAACTCAAGACCTTTAGCAAGGTAACTAGGAACTATGACCAAGCTTTTATTAAAGTCTTTACTGCCATCTTCCATTATACTTATTTCTTTTATATTATCTTTTAATAAATCATATAGCGTAATTGCTTCATCTTTGTTTTTGGTTATTATCGCAACTGATTTATATTTATGTTTTAAGTATTTCACGTCACTTTCTAATTCGTTTATGTTATTTTTAAATTTAACCGGAACATTATTAGGCTTTCTTATCGCACTAACGTGTTTTAAATTTAATACTCTATTAGCATACTCTATTATTTCGTTAGAGGAACGATAGGTTTTATTAAGTTCCACGTATTTTACGTTATCACTTAGTATGTTTTTTAGCACTTCTAAGCTTTCATATTTTTGATATGGATTTATGGTTTGATTAACGTCACCTAAGATAGTAAATGAAGCCTTTTTAAATATTTTATTTAAAATTATGTACTGCATTTCGTTATAGTCTTGGGCTTCATCAATTATGATTTGTTTTATTAGGTTGCTATAAGGAAACCCATTTAAAATTCCTTTTAAATAAATAAAGCACAAAGCGTCTTCGTAATTTATTTTCTTATTATTTAATTTTACAAGTTTTTCTTCACCATAATACGCTTTAAAAGCGTCGCTTAAATATAAATCTTGATAAAGTTTTTTATAATCAGGTTTTATGTTTAAGTTTTCTTTTATTAGTTTTAGAAAGTTTCTTTTTCCTTTACCATAAGAAATACCATTTTTATTGCATAAGTGTTCTGCCATAACTTCGAGCCTTGAGAATAAAGGTAGTTTATTATATCTATCTTTTAGTAAATAGTTTAAGTAATTCTTATCTATTACTTCTGTTTTATTTTCTATGTTGTTTGTTATTTTTATATTATTTTCTATTTCTTTTGCGTAGTCTTCAATTGCTTTTATCATGGCGTTTGACAGTTTAAACGAAACTAACGCAGGGTCTTTTTCAGCGTTTGCATAATATCTTTGAATAAACTCGGTAAATGATTCTACGTTTTTAAACTCTTTTATGTAAGCTTTAGCAAACGCGTGAAAAGTAGTTTCATTTGCGTTTTCTTCTCCTAATTCTGGCAAAACGTTTGCAATGTATTTTGAAAATACGTTATTAGGCGAGAAGATTAAAACGTTAGAAGATTTTAAGTTTTTAATTTTATACAACAAGAATGCTATTCGATGAAGAGCAACTGACGTTTTACCAGACCCGGCTATTCCTTGGACGATTAGGTGCTTGTTTTTGGTGTTTCTTATTACGTCGTTTTGTTCTTCTTGAATGGTATTTACGATGTTTTTCATTTTATCTGATGACTGGTTAGATAGTACTTCTTGAAGGCATTCATCAACCACGTTTAAGTCGTTATCAAAGATTCTGATTATTTTTTTTGTTTTCTATTTTATATTGCCTTCTAAGAAGCATGTTACCGTTTATTGTTCCTTCTGGGGCTTCATAAGAAGCTCTTCCTATGCCGTAATCATAAAACATACTCGCGATTGGGCTTCGCCAGTCGTAAATAATGTTTTCTAGGTCTTTTTCAACGTTAGTAAGACCAATGTATATTTTTCTTTCTAAGTTATTATTATCTTCTTTGAAATCAATTCTTCCAAAGTATGGGCTGTACTGAACTTTAAGAAGTTTTTTATACTTTTCCATTTTCATTAACATGAAGTTAGCTTCCATCTCGGAAGCCATAAGCCCAGTTCTCATTTCAACCGAGTCTATGCTTCCTTTATCTTCCCATAATATCTTTTTAAACTCGGTTATTTCTTCTTGTTTTACGTTAATTTCCTTTCCTAAAGCTGATACTTGTTTTTCAATTTCAGCAAGCGTGTCATTTAGGTGATTTTTTTCATCTTTCCTTTCTTTTTCATTTAAAGCCACTTTTATCAACTCCCTTCTTACATGACAAAAAGCTACATATTACTATGTAGTAGGGATTAAATACAAGTTGTTTTGCAAAACGTCAATTTAATTATATATTATTTATGGATAAAAGCAAGTAAAAAATAGTAAATTATGATATAATTCTTGATGGTTGGTGATTAGTATGGATATTATTAGTGAAAAATTAAAATTACTTACGACCGAGCCTGGTTGTTATTTAATGAAAAATAATGATGGTAAAATAATATACGTTGGAAAAGCTAAAAATTTAAAAAGAAGGGTATCTTCTTATTTTAACCGTGAACATACTGGTAAAACCAAGGCTTTGGTTGAGAACATAAAAGATTTTGAATATATTGTAACCGCAAGTGAGGTGGAGTCTCTTCTTTTAGAGATAAACTTAATTAAGAAATATTCTCCAAAGTATAACATCATGCTTAAGGATAATAAATCATATCCATACATAGAACTTACTAAAGAAACTTATCCAAGATTAATAATATCAAGGCCTAGAAAAATAAAAAATCATAAAGGAAAGCTTTTTGGGCCTTATCCTAATGCTAACGCTGCTAGAAAAACGGTAGAACTACTAAATCGGATATATCCTTTTAGAAAGTGTCATACGATGCCTAAGAAGGTTTGTTTGTATTATCATATTGGACAGTGCTTGGGTTATTGTGAAAATAACATTCCTAAAGAAGAAATAAGCTTAATGGTTAATGAGGTGAGTAGCTTTTTAAAAGGAAACTATGATGAGGTAAGAAAAAAGATAAAAGTACTAATGAAAAACGCCGCTGATAAACTTAATTTTGAAAGAGCCCTTGAGTATAAAGAGATGCTTGAGTACATTGATAAAGTACTTGAAAAACAAAAGATTAGTCTTAATGATAACGTTAGTCGTGACGTAATAAATTATTATGTTAAGAATAATTACATATCTTTTCAGGTGCTCCATTTAAAAGACGGAAGAATAAACATGAGGGATGGAGAGGTTTTTCCTTTAATTGATGATGAAAATGATTTTGTATCTTATTACGTAACAAGTTTTTATGATAAAAATGATGTTCCAAAAGAAATATTAGTAGGTGAAAATTTTGATAATGAGCTATTGCAGACCGCTTTGAATACCAGGGTTATAACTCCTCAAAAAGGACTAAAGAAAAAACTTATAGACATGGCTTATGAAAACGCTAAAATAGTGCTTGACGAGCGATTTGAGCTTATTGTCCGTGATGAAAAAAGAACCTTTGAAGCTAACGAAAGCTTAGGAAAACTAGTGGGAATCCCTAACCTAAAAAGAATTGAAACGTTTGATAACGCCCATCTTTTTGGTACGTTTACAGTTTCTGGAATGGTTGTGTTTGAAAACGGAAAACCAAACAAAAGGGAATACCGCAAGTATAAGATAACTTCTGGTTCTAAAGATGATTATCACACCATGCAAGAAGTTATATATAGAAGGTATTACCGGGTTTTACATGACAAGTTAGAAAAACCTGATTTAATAATCGTGGATGGTGGAATAATCCAGGTTAATGCCGCTAAAGAAGTACTTGATAGTCTTTATTTAGACATACCGGTATTAGGGCTTAAGAAGAATGATAAGCACTCAACCACCGCTTTAGTAAGTCAGGATAAAGAATTTGAAATAGATAAAACCTCGGACGTATTTCATCTTTTAACAAGAATCCAAGATGAAGTTCACCGTTTTACGATAAATTATCACAAAGACATAAGAAGTAAAGGAAGTTTATCTAGTATTTTGGATAATGTTCCAGGAATAGGTGACAAAAGAAAAAAACAATTGTTAAAAAAATATAAGACAATTACCAAGCTAAAAGAATTGAGCGTTGATGAGCTAGCTTGTGATTTGCCACGGGAAGTAGCAGTTAATTTGCATGAGTTTTTAAAACAAAAAGATTCGTAATTTATTGCGAATTTTTTTTAAAATGGCGAGTGTTTTAAATAAAGGTAGCTAATAATTAAACTGAGGGCAACTAAAGACTAGCTTTGTTTTCCATTTCTTTTGAATAAGAAGGGATGGTGGTAGTTATGAGATTTAGATTTGAAATAAAATTTAACATCAAAATAATTATCCTTTTAGTGCTGGTAATAGCTTTAATGGTTATTATTAATTATTAAAAGAAAAACAGAGTTAGTTGTTGAAACTAGCTCTGCTTTTCCAAAAACATAAAATTTTGGAAAACAACTAGTAAGTTGTCCTCTCTAAATAAATTATATTCAAAAATAAAATAAATATCAATTAAAAATAAAAATTTTACATTTAGTTTTCTACAAGTATTAAAAAAACTTGACCGAGAGGATAATATGATATTATCAACATGTAAAATTATAGAAAATAGTAGCTGTGAACAGGTAATAAAGGAGTGTTGATAATACATGAAATTAACAATACAAAGGCCAGATAATTAAAATTGTCAGAAAATTTAAAAGAAACAGGAATGGCTGTATTTGATTCAAGTAGAATAACAGGAGAGTTAATAATACCAGATAGTGTTAAAACTGTAGGTGATAGAGCTTTTAGCCTATGAGTGGTATTGATAGATTGACTAGCATATCAATAGGCAAGAATACATCTTATATTTTTCATCGTTTTTAATAGTAAGAGAATATTTAGTTCTCTTTTTTTAAATTTTTTAGAGTGATTTTAATGATGAACGCCTAATACTTTAATTGAAGGGAGGAAAACATGAGAAAAATAAAAAGTACAATAATGATATTTAGTGGTTTACTATGCGCTTTTTCTTTGTTTTTATTTACTTATGACGAAAAAACTAAAAATGATATTGATGAGATGGTGTTTTCTTTAGAAACCAAAAATGATGATAAAAATAATTATTCTTACGTGGTGCCAGTGGTTAATAGAAAAGCGATAAAGACAACTGAAAAATATGTAGAAGAAGATGAGAGTAAAATAAAGAACGTGAAAGCAGAAGAAATAAACATAGATAACACATTAGTTAGCGAAGTTTCTTTAACAAATGAAGAACCAGAAGATGTTAAAGAAGCAACGGTAGTTTTAGAAGGTGATTCTTTAAGTGAAAATAAAGATACTGAAAATGAAATTAGTAATGATAAGAGCGAAGTTTTACTAGAGGATAAGGGGCAAATAGTTTCTTTAAGTAATAACGCTAATTTGGAAACCAAAAAAGAAACAACTTCTACAACGGCCTTGGAAACCAAAGAAGAAACAACTTCTACAAC
>CAMMVQ010000037.1 GCA_946500425.1 uncultured Mollicutes bacterium
TCTCTTTTTAGTATACTGCTTTTTATTTGATGTCTACTAAACAGGGTTCACATCAAAATATAGTGTTTTTTTGTGTACAAAAAAACTAAAGATTTTGTTCTTTAGTTTAAATGGGGGTGTTAAGCCAGTTTAAAATAGGATTTAGCTTACTACCCGTGTAATAAGATTTTTTATTTATTACCAAGTCAAATTCTCCTATGTATTCAACTATCTTGTTTGATAGTTCCGTTTTTACTTGAGTTTTATATTCGCTACTAAATTCTCCGTTAATACCGTTAAAATCTGCGATTAAGTATCCTTGTTTACCAAATTCTTGCATTAGTTGCCACTTAAGTAAATATTCTGGATATTGTTCTTTGAAGTTTTCGTTTACTCCTCCCGCAACAAAGGTAACCGTTTTTCCGTACCTAATTACCATCGTTCCCGCAGTTAATATGCCATTTGGGTACTTTTGAAAAAGTTCTATTGCTTCTAACATGTTTTTTTTATATTGGGCAAGAAGTTCATCAGACTTTAATTTATTATTAATTAGATTACTCTTATTTGGATTATTCCACTCTTGCATTTGCATGTTTAATTCATTATTTATTTGTTCTTCTTTTTCGTACATCATTTTACTAGAATTAACATAAGTTACCGGCTCTAACTTAGTAAAATATATCTCACATCCGCCATTTTGACCATAGAATTGATAATAATCGAGTAGTAGTTCTAACGGGGCGGCCGGTTTGTTAAGTAAACCATGTAACATGTTTATGTCGTTAGCATTACCTTTATATACTTTGTTTCCGTAGGATACTGATTTTTTGATTTTTTCTCTAGCTTCCTTAGAGATTGAATTAAATAAAATAACGTTATTAGCATTTAATATGGTGGTTGCGTTCCACCTTGGTCGGCTAGCTTCCATTCCTTTGTTAAATCCCATATGAATGTACCCTAGATTTTGTAATTTTTCAACTAAACCTAAGTTACTTTCGCCGTCTAGTTTTTCTTCACCGTTTATTTTGTGCTCTTTATAAACGATATACGGGTCAACTTTAAGGTAAGTAAAACTTCTTTTAGATAAGAAATCTTTTAGTTTTTCGGTGAACTCTTTTACCAACTCATCATTGTTCCAATCGATTAAAAAACCTCTTGGGGCATATCCCATTTTTCTTTTGTTGTTTTTTTCGTTTTTTACAATCATCAGGCTTGCGGCGTTGATGTTACCGATGTCATCTACTAAGCCAAGATAGTAAGCATTATACCCGTGTTTACTCATTAAGCGCCCATAATTACTTGTTTGATAATAGTTGTGGTTGGGGTGATTAATCGCAAAATTATCAAATCTAGCTTCGTCAAGTAGCACAATCTGCATAATCATCCCTCCCGTTTATTCTTTATATTTTATTATACCCCGAAACATATCTTAAAGTCAATTTACATATTGTGATAAAAAGCTTATTTTAAGGTTAATTTCGTGCTATAATAAAATAGATAATGATAAGGAGGATAAAATGAAAATTAGTGATGTTAAAGCAAGAGAAATATTAGATTCAAGAGGAAACCCAACGGTTGAAGTTGACGTTTTCTTGGAAAATGGTATAATGGGCCGCGCAGCCGTTCCTTCTGGAGCATCCACGGGTGAAAGAGAAGCTCTTGAGATGAGGGATAATGATGGTAATAGGTATAATGGCAAAGGGGTTTTAAACGCTGTTAGGAACGTTAACGAACGAATAAAACCAGTTATTATTGGCATGGACGCGTTTGATCAATATGGTATTGATAACGCAATGCTTGAACTTGACGGGACGAAAACTAAAAGTAACCTGGGGGCAAATGCTATTTTAGGAGTTTCAATGGCCGTTTTAAAGGCCGCTGCGAAAGCTAAAAACTTACCGCTATATAAGTACGTAGGAGAAGGTAGAATATTGCCAGTTCCAATGATGAACATATTAAACGGCGGGGCTCACGCGGACAATAAGCTTGATTTTCAGGAGTTTATGATTATTCCTCAAAGAAGTAATATTCACGAAAGAATTCGCGTTGGTTCTGAAGTTTTTCATGCCTTAAAAAAGGTTTTAAACGAACGTAAATTATCTACTGGTGTGGGAGATGAAGGCGGTTTCGCTCCTGATTTAGAATCTAATACTGAAGGTTTTGAACTTATCATGGAAGCTATTAAAAAGGCTGGGTATGAACCAGGTAAAGACGTTAAGTTGGCAATCGATGTTGCGGCATCAGAATTTTATAATGATGGTAAGTATAATTTAGTTGGTGAAAACAGAAGTTTAACCACGGATGAACTAATTGAATTTTATAAAGAATTAATTAATAAATACCCAATCATATCAATAGAGGACCCAGTAGATGAAAATGATTGGGATGGTTTTGCTAAGATAACCAAAGAATTGGGAGATAAGGTCCAGCTTGTTGGTGATGATTTGTTTGTTACTAATAAAGAATGCCTACAAAAGGGAATAGACATGAAGGCAGGAAACGCAATTCTTTTAAAAGTAAATCAAATTGGAACGATTACGGAGACTTTAGAAACGATAAAATTAGCGAAGGAAAACGGATATAAAACGATTATTTCACACCGTAGTGGAGAAACAGAGGATACCACTATTGCTGATTTAGCGGTAGGACTTGATTTAGGCCAAATAAAGACTGGGTCTATGTCTAGAACAGATAGAATGTGTAAATATAACCAACTTATTAGAATAGAGGAAGAATTAGGATATTAATTTTAATTATGTTTAAAATGCACTTGACTATGATAATTTTAAAATGATATGATGAATATGATAGGAGTGGTAAAATGAAAAAGCAAAATATAATAATAGTTGGTGTTTTAGCATTTATTTTAGCAATGTGTGTTGGGTATGCTTTATTTAGTGAAAGCCTTACGATTGGTGGTAAAGCAACCGCAAGTGGAAACTTCGACATAAAATTTACTAAGGTAGGAACTATTACACAGGTGGGAAGTAGCGGTGCTTCTGCTACCATTAGAGATGGTGATGCAACTAAGTTAGATATATCTGTTCCAAAATTAGAATATCCAACGTCTTATGTTTTAATCCCGGTTACCATAACTAATAATGGTTCAATAAACGCTGAATTAACTTCGATTAGCGCAACCGGTTTAACGGAAAACGCACCATTAAAAATAACTTATAGTGGTGTTAGTCAAAATGAAGTTATAAACGCTAATGGTGGTAATAAAGAAGTAACGATAAGAGTTGAATGGGACGCTGATAATAACACGACAATCGAAGGAGCAAATTTCACCATTCAATTCGTATATACACAAACTCAGTAAAAAAAAAGATTTAATGATAACCGTATAACAAACGTTATACGGTTATTTGTTTGATTTTTTGCATAAAAGTTGTTTTTTTAAGTATAATATGATAAAATTACTATTAGTTACATAGGAGGTAATTATGCTTACAGTGCTTATGATTGTGTCGGTTTTACTTATAATTATAGTTTTACTGCAAAGTGGTAAGGCTGAAAGTACGGGAAATATTATTACCGGTGGTAATTCAGATTTATTTATGAATAGAAAAGAACGTGGTGGGGAGCTTTTTATTACTAGAACCACCTACGTTTTAGGAATAATATTTTTTGTATTGTGTATAGTAATGGACATGTAATGTCAATAAGGCTTGGTTAAAAGCCTTTTTTTGTTTTATAATATAAATAGATAGGATGGTTATGATGAAAGATAGAATACTAAATTTATTGAAGGAACAAGATAAATCTTATACTGCTTTTGAAATAAGGGATATACTTGGATTAAATACTACGGAAGAACTAGAAGAAATGCTAAAAGTTTTAAATGATTTAGAGAGCGATTTGGTTATTTATCATACTAATAAAAATAAATATATGGCTCTTGAGTACAGTCACTTGAAAAAGGGAAAAATATCTGTTTCTGATAAGGGATATGGATTTATATTAATGGATGGTGAGCCTGATGTATACGTTGATGATAAGAATTTAAATGGCGCTATTGACGGTGATATGGTTGTGGCTGAAATTATTAGTAAAACATCTGGCGCTAAACCGGAAGGTAGAATTCTTAGAATCGCTAAAAGAAACTATGGTCCCATTGTTGGTGAGTACGTTATAAAAAAAGGTAAACCAACTATTATTCCAAACGATAAAAAATTTAATCAAAAAATAGTTTTAACAAAGGAAAGTACTAAGGATGCGGTTGAAGGACATATCGTTGTTGCAACCGTCATAAAAGAACTTGATAGAAATACGGTACTAGCAGAAATAACTACTATTATTGGACATAAAAATGACGTTGGAGTAGATGTTGAAGCAATAATATATGAGCATGGTTTTAGCCCTAAGTTTAGTGATGAAGTAATGGAGGAAATAGAAAGCATTCCAAATGAAGTTAGTGAAGAAGAGTTAGTAGGAAGAAAAGACTTTAGGAATGAAACCATATTTACGATTGATGGAGATGATACGAAAGACATTGATGATGCAATTTCAATTAAGAAGCTTAAAAATGGTAATTACGAATTGGGTGTTCACATCGCGGATGTTTCTTATTATGTAAAACCAGGCACTAAGCTTTATGATGAGGCTTATGAAAGAGGAACCAGCGTTTATTTAGTTGACCGGGTTGTTCCTATGCTTCCACATAAACTTTCTAATGGAATATGCTCACTTAATCCAAACGTAGACCGTTTAACACAAAGCTGCATCATGGAAATAGACCTTAACGGAAAAGTGGTTAGTCACGAGATATACGAAAGCGTAATACGTTCCCGTATTCAAATGACTTATAATAACGTTAATAAATGGCTGGATGAAGGTATCGTACCTAGCGGCTATGAAGATTTTACTGATGATTTAACAATTATGAAAGAGCTAGCTGACATTTTAAGAAGTGCAAGGAAAAGAAGGGGAGCGATTGATTTCGATACGGATGAAGCAAAGATAATCGCGGATTCTTCGGGAAAACCAATCGACGTCGTTTTAAGAGACCGTGCGTTGGGCGAAAAGATGATAGAAGATTTTATGATTGTTGCAAACGAAACCGTAGCAGAACATGTTTTTTGGATGAATTTGCCTTTTGTTTACCGTGTTCATGGTACTCCTAAAGAAGAAAAAGTAAATGATTTTTTAAACTTCGTAAGTTCTTTAGGCTACAAGATAACTGGTAAAGTTAACGTTAATTATCCTTCTTCTATTGAGCACGTATTAGAGCAGCTAAAGGATAAGAAAGAATATAAAATACTATCTTCTTTAATGTTAAGAGCAATGCAAAAAGCCGTTTATCAGCCTGATAATATTGGTCACTTCGGACTTGCTAGTAAGATTTATACACATTTTACTTCTCCGATTAGAAGGTTTCCTGATAATACCGTTCATAGACTTTTAAGAACTTATTTATTTAACAATGATCAGTCTAAGAAAACGGTTGATTATTGGAGGGATTATTTACCAATTTTAACCGAACACGCGTCATTAAAAGAGCGTGATGCGATTGATTGCGAAAGAGACGTAGAAGACATGAAAATGGCTGAGTACATGATGGACCATGTTGGAGAAGAGTTCAAGGGAATGATAAGTGGCGTTACTTCTTTTGGGTTGTTTGTAGAACTTCCAAATATGATTGAGGGTCTTATTCACATAAGTGATATTCCAGGAGATTACTATAATTATGACGAAAAAACAATGTCCATGATAGGCCAAAAGAGTAAACGTCGTTACCGTATTGGGGATGAAGTAACCGTAATTTGTAAATCGGCATCAAAGGAAGAGTCATTTATTGATTTTGAAATAAAAGAAGAAAGTAGTGATTCTGATGAAACGAAAAAAAAGGAGATTAAAAACTTGGGTTAAGGTTAGTCTGATAATAATTTTTGTCTTTATAATATCAGTTATTATACTAAATATAAACGATAATAAGAAAAATACTGGTAACGTTAACCCGAACGAGAAGATAACCACGAAAAAAGAAAAGAAAGAACCACCAAACGAATTATCAATTGTTATGGTTGGAGATTGCTTAATCCATAAGATGGTATATACCGACGCTTTAACTGGTGATGGAAATTATTCGTTTTCTAAAATGTTTACCGAGGTTTCACCTTTAATAATTAATCATGACCTAGCTTACTATAATCAAGAAAGTATTATTGGTGGTAAAGAACTTGGATTATCTGCTTATCCTAGGTTTAACTCACCAGAGGAGATAGGTGATGACATGGTTAAACTAGGTTTTAACTTGGTTAGTTTAGCTAATAATCATACGATGGACAAAGGAGAAAAAGGAGTAATAAACTCGGTTAATTACTGGAAAACTAAGCCAGGCGTTTATTATACCGGCCAGGCCTTATCAGAAAAAGAAAGGCAAGATAATATAAAAGTTAAGGAGATTAACGGAATAACGTATGCCTTTTTATCTTATACTACCCAGACTAACGGGTTATTACCACCTAGTGGTAAAGACTATCTAACGAACATATACTCAGATGAAAAAGCTAAAAAGGATATTGAAAAAGTACGCTCAGAAGCTGACTTAATTATTGTTGCGATGCATTGGGGTGAAGAATATCAAAAGTATGAAAACCAAAACCAGCAAAGAATAGCTAAGTATTTATCAGATTTGGGGGTCAATCTTATTATAGGTGCCCATCCGCACGTTATTCAACCAGTAGAATACGTTGGGGATACTTTGGTTTTCTATTCACTTGGAAACTTCATTTCTGCCCAGGATACTCCTGATAAATTAACCGGAGCAATCGCAAATCTAACGGTAAAAAAAGACAAGGATAAAATAAGTTTTAAAGATGTTAAGATTAACTTAATTTATACATCATTTAAGTACTCTAAACCTTATAATTTTAAATTATATCCTTATTCAAAACTTAATGATAATATTTTAAATAATTATAAAACTTATTATGAAAAGTATAAAAATATATTAGAAAGATATAACGTAGATATGGAGGTGGACCCATTAAATGTTGGAAATTAAAAACAAAAAAGCCAATTTTGATTATTTTATTGAAGATACGTATGAAACGGGTATTGTACTTACTGGTACGGAAATAAAGTCAGTAAGAAAAGGAAGCGTCAATTTAAAAGATAGTTATGCAAGAGTTAAAAATAATGAGATTTTTTTAGTAAATATGTTCATAGCAAAATATGATGAAGGAAACCGTTTTAACCATGATGAAAGAAGAGAAAGAAAATTATTACTTAATAAAAAAGAAATATTTAAAATCCGTGATGCGGTTGATAAGGAAGGATACTCCTTGGTTCCGGTCAAATTGTATTTAAAAAACGGACGTGCTAAAATATTATTAGGGATTGCTAAGGGAAAGAAGAATTATGATAAAAGACAATCTATTAAAGAAAGAGATATAAAAAGAGACATGGAAAAACATGCTTGGTAATAAATAATAGATATGGTATTATATTAATATAAAGGAGGACGTATGAGAAAGGTTGCTATTGGTTTTATTACTATAATTATGGTTATCATGCTTTGTGGGTGTGGTAATAAGAAAGTGGAAGAGAAGGTAGTTAAGTGTATGTTAAGTAATAATGATGTTACTAATGGTTATGAAGTTAAGTCAGAGTATAACATAACAACTAATGGAGAGTTGGTAAGAAAGGTAGATACGGTAGAAAAGGTAACTAGTTCTAACGCTTCGGTTTTGTCTTATTTTCAGGTTAATTTAATTAATACTTATGCTAAATTTAAACAAAATTATGGTGGTTGTACTTATGATGTTACAAAGGATGGCAATACCGTTACTTCAGAGGTTACCATGGATTATTCTAAGGCTGACCTAAAGAAGGCGAGTGAAGATGATGCTAGTATTAAAAGTATTTTAAATGATGATTATAAAGTTACTTTAGATGGTATCATAAGCATGTATGAAGGTATGGGAGCTACTTGTGAAAAATAAAAAAACAGGTTTTCCTGTTTTTTTATTTTGTTATAATTATTGCGGTCGGTATTCCCCTCGTTTTATGGGATAGACTTGAATCTATCGGGTCGTTTATATAGCAGTAGTTTTTTTCACAATCACTAGTATATTTTAAAGCTTCATTTTTTGGTAAAACCATTACGCTTGAAGTTCCTCCATCTAAGTTAGCGGCGTTAACAGCCCCATAATTATACATTATTTCGGTTAGTTCAATCATACTGGCGCCTTTAGTTCTAGTAGCGTTACTATCTACTACTAAAAGTAGTATTATTCCGTCTTCTCTTTGCCCAATTGCCGTTCTAGCGGCGTATCCCCATCCACCATTCCCTTTAATGAATGATTTTTTACCATTTACGATTAAGAATGGTCCCCAAGATACTCCGTCTCTAACGTTCTGGGTAAGTGCTTTTTTTGCGGTAGCATTCTTTATTAAAACTAGTTTGTTATCTTTAGTCATTCCGATTAATCCACCTGACTGAGCATCAGAACTATAAGTGTTATCTGTTATTACTTTTCCGTTTGATATCGTAACTCCGGTTGGCCTACCACCAGTTGTATCGCCGGGTGCATTACCATATCCACCGCCGTTAGTAGCTAAAATAGCATTGTTATCTTCAGCTATTTTAGTTGCATATTGACCCGATGTGCCAACGCCTTTAGATACCGCCACTTTAACTTTTGAAGGATCATAAATTGCGGCTAAATAAGCTTTTTGTCCATTTATTTTTAGTTCAATTATTTTGTATGGTTGGTTTTTATCCCTAGTTAGAATTTGTTTATCATAATCATTCTTATAATTGGTTTCTTCATTGTCTATTAATGATAAATCAGTTTCTTCGTTAATTTCGATAACGTAATTTTCATTTAGTACTTTGGATATTTCTTCATCACTATAAAACCATTTACATAGGTATTGGTGACTCATCGTACTCATTGAGGTTGAAATAAACCAAGTTCTAAATTTATCATAAGGACCATATAGCAAGAAAACAAAGATAATACAGCCAGCCATATAAACGATAATAAAAATTCTAAATATGATTGTTTTTATTTTTAGTTTTTGCTTTTTTCTTTTTTTGAATTTTATAAAGCTAACAAATAATAATACTATAAATAAGGATAATAATATGTATATAGCATAATTAATAGGGATAATTATTAGCTTTGTACTATGTGCTGATATTATACTTAAAACTCCTAAAAATGGAATAAATAAAAGTGGTAACGTTCTAAGCGTTATTTTGCCTTTTTCCTTTTTTTTCTTTTTAGGTATTAGTTCTTCATCTATTGTTAATACTTCCGTTTTTTCGATGTTGTTCATAGTATCACCATTATAATTATACTAGATAATAAAAAAATTAACAAACAAATTATTAATTATGTGTTATAATATACACGTTATTTATATTTTGTATTTTATAGTTTAGAGTTTGGGGCTGTTATTGGTTTCGACGGAATCTTTAAGGGCTTAAGTGGCAAGTAGGCGGCGGTCTTTAATACGCAGACAAAAATAAATAACAAAAATAATAACTATGCTTACGCACCAGCTTTTGCTGCTGCTTAATTAATAATAATGTAAGCGCTTCTTAATTAGTTTTACTCACTGACTTTTTAAGAGGCTCATTTAGGTGAGTTATATTGCTTATTTTGTTTAGGGATAGGTAATGAATTTAACTAAACTCGTTAACAAGTAGGTGTGTTGGCCTCCTTTACTTGTTAATTAAAATTAAGTGCTAACTAAACTTGTAGAAGCTTAAGAAACTTGGCTTTCGGACACGAGTTCAAATCTCGTCAGCTCCACCAATATTAAAATAACGTTGAAAAATCAACGTTTTTATTTT
>CAMMVQ010000038.1 GCA_946500425.1 uncultured Mollicutes bacterium
AAATCTTTTTAGGATTTTTCAAAAAAATGTCTTGACTTATTATAGTTAGTCACCCTATACCAATTATTTTTTCCTTATCACTTCTATTTTCTGCTTTTTAAGTACCAGAATCTTCATTTTATGTTTGCATTTTGGACACGTAACGCTTTTAAAGCCAATTTCAGGTGGTAGTGGTAATCTAATCATAGTTTTACAATTTTTACATTTTTTGTAAACGTGCTCCTTATCTTTTTTTATATTACTTTTTTTAAACATATTTAATATTTTACCTTTAATATTTAAATATTTTGTTTCTTCAATTTGTCTTTGATATATATTTTTAGAAAAAACTCTATAAAACATAAATATCATTATTATTAGTTCAAAAACATATAAAATAAAACTATTAGCAAATATATTTATCAGCATTATAAATATTATTGAATAAAATAAGAACATGTATAAATGATCTATTCCATACCTACCCTGCATAAATCTTATAAACTTATTTTTCATCTCATCACCTAACCAATATTATAACATTAAACTAAAAATAAAAGTAATATTTTTATTAAATTGAATCATATTATATTTAATTTTGTACCGAACTAATTATGTATCCACATCATACTATTGACATTAAAGAATAGTTGTGATATTCTATCAGACATAAAAAGGAAGGAAAATTATGCCAAAAATAAAAAATAATAAAAAGATTATGAGGAGAGCTACCGCTTTTGTTTTGGCAGGTAGTATGTGCGGTATCCTTCTTAGTGGTTGTGGTAATAAACAAATATTTGATTTTAACAAAGCATTTAATGTTGCCATTGAAACTAATCAAGGAAACGTATCAATTGTGGGAGTAAGTCAATATTCGGATTATGAAGGTAGTCAAGTACAATTTGTAACCGAAGATAACTTAAGAGTATTAACAAGTACTCATCAAACTGAATTATTAAAGGTTGAGAATGAAAATTCTGCTTTAAGTTATGCTAAAGCATTATCCGGCAATAATGAAGAAAGTATAAATAATTATGATGAAATGCAAGGAACTTCAATTGATACCTCTAAAGATGCTTGGAATAAAGATGTTTTCGACCTACATTTTGTTTATGATAAAGCAATTATTCTTTCTGGTAATAATGCTACAATAGTTGAAATAAAAAAATGGACCGATTATGATGACGATAAAATACAACTTATGTTGTCTGATGGAACTTGTATTTTGACCAATATCGATAAAGTAAAACTAATAAATGATGATAAAGCAAAAGAAAACAGCTTGAAAAATTATGCTCTATCATTAGTTGGTGATGAGCAAAACGTTATTTACTATGATGCGGATAATGCTAAAGCTAAATCAAAATAATTGATTATAAAAAGCATATAATTTACTGGAGGTACATTATGCCTAACAGTACTTTGTATGCTTTTATTTTATCTTTTTTAGCAGGTATTTCTACCGTTATTGGAGCCCTGATAATATTTTTGGACAAACATAAAAACAATAAAATAGTAACTGCTTCTTTAGCTTTTGCAGCAGGAGTTATGATATGTGTTTCTCTAACCGACTTACTTCCTAACTCATTTAACATGATTTTAAGCACTAATCAGAATTTTCCTAGAATAATATTAACCCTTATATTTATGGTTGTTGGTATAATTATTTCCATGTTAATTGATAAATATTTGCCAAGTGAAAATAAAAAGACCAATAATGATGGCCTTTACAAAATAGGAATAATAAGCATGGTAGCAATTGCACTTCATAACATACCCGAAGGAATAGCGACGTTTATAACTTCATCTAATAACATTAGATTAGGTATTACTTTAACCGTCGCAATTGCACTTCATAACATACCTGAGGGAGTTTCTATTGCCGTACCAATATACCACTCCACTAATAATAAA
Organism: uncultured Mollicutes bacterium; assembly: GCA_946500425.1. Lineage (GTDB taxonomy): Bacteria > Bacillota_I > Bacilli_A > RF39 > UBA660 > Aphodocola. The sequence goes on from CAMMVQ010000038.1 coordinate 1,894, forward strand.
TTTAAAGCTATAGGATACGCTCTTTTTTCTGGAATGAGTGAGGTATTAGGTAGTATCCTTGCATTTACTTTTTTATCACCATTCATAAACGAACACATAATGGCAGCGTTATATGCTATTATTGCCGGAATAATGATTCATATATCAGTTTATGAACTAATTCCAGGCTCTTATAAAAATGGTTCTTTAAATAGCGTTTTAAAATACTTTTTAATTGGTTTTATAATCATGATAATGAGTCATGTCTTAATGTAATAACTAAGTTTTAGAATGATTTATTTTAATAAGTGTTAATACTGATGAAATGATTGATATAGCAAACATTATATAGAAGAAACGTTCTTCAATAAAGACGCTGATAAGGCTTAAAAGCAATAAAATTATAACCTCACTAAAACATAAACACATCTGTCCTGCGGCGGATAGCAAATCATCGCTTTCCTTAGCGTTTTTTATTATGTTTTGAATTGATGTTTGGATTGATGTTTCGTATACTTTTTCAAAATTATCACTTATTATTTTATTCGTTGATACGATAAATTTGCTTTTAAAAAATAAAAATATGCTTGTGATTATAACTCTTATTATAGTAACTAATTTATTAGCTCTTTTTAAGTTTTTATCAGTGTATTTTCCAATTAAGAATATGGTAATAACTTGCAATAAAAAAGAAAGTGTAACAACTGATGAAAATGACCTAAAATTATTTAAAATAATAAATAAATATAGTGGAATAAAAAGTCTGTCAATTATGTGTGTTGCCTTTAGCGCATAAATTATTTTAAAGTTGCTTTTAGCTTTTATCAAGTACTTAAAGCTGGATTTAAATGCATCATTATAGTTACTTGGTTTATAATCTATCTTTTTTATAAAAACATAATGTAAAAGAAAGAATAAGGTGATAATAACGGATAATATGATGTTATTATCACTTATAACGCCCCAAGCTATAAGAAGACTTGCAAGGAACATACTAACTACTTTAGTAATGTTAAGAAAACCGTTAAATCTACCACGGTACTTTGTTTCAACGTACCTGCTTGAAAGAGCATCAGAAGACGGATTTGAAAGTCCCATTAACCCCATTACTATTATGAAGATGATTAAAGTATTATTATTAATTCCAACACTAACCATTAAATAAGCACTAATTATGCTAAATATATTGGAAATTAAAATGACTTTAGCAATCCCTATCTTAGAAGAAAGGGTTAAAAAAAGAGGAGTTATAATGCCAGTAATTAAGAATCTAAAACAATATATTAATAATATTAACCATAACGGAACGCCATTTTTATAAAGAAGAACCGTTCCAAAGGTTTCGAATAAAGCATTAGCAAAGTTGTAAGCAAAGCTACCTAAATATAAATATTTATATTCTCTTTTTTTATACCATTCATTTTTCATAAATTACCACCTAACTTTTTAACTATATACCATTATCATGGAAATATTGTCTCTTTATTATTATGTTAGTTAAAATATTATAAATGCATAGCTTTTGCAAATTATTAAACGAACAATTATTCATTAATTATCACCTATTAAAGACATAATTTCTTTTTGTCTTTCCTCCATAGCTTCCTTTGTTTTAGCTTCAAATCTAACCGTAATACTAGGAGATGTGTTAGAAGCTCTAACAAGGGCAAATCCGTCATCGTACTCGATTCTAACTCCGTCTACGGTAATTACCTCATATCCCTTTTCTTTAGCATAATTAAGTACCTTATTAACCACTTTTTCTTTGTTTTCCTCTCCTACTTCAATGTATTGTTCGGGAGAAGTAACGTATTTTGGAACGTCTTTAAAATAATCTGATACCTTCATGTCGTTGTTAGATAATATTCTAAGAAGTCTTCCGGCAGCATATAAAGCATCATCATAACCATAGAATTCATCCGCAAAACAAACGTGGCCCGAAAATTCTCCAGCGAAATCAAGATTATTATCTTTTATAGATTTTTTTAAGTAAGAATGACCAGTTCGGTTGTACATGGTTTTAAGTCCCAATTTCTCTAAAGATTCTTTTAAAGCCCTTGAGCACTTAACGTCAAAAGTAGCCAGTTTATTTTTACACGTTTTATATATTTCTTTCCAAATGATAAGCATAAACATATCCGTTTTAACAAGTTCACCGTTCTCGTCCACGATTCCTATCCTATCACCGTCACCGTCAAAAGCAATACCTAAGTCAGCTTTTTCTTCTTTTACCTTTTCTTCTAAAGATACCATGTTCCCTTCTACCGCCGGGTCAGGAATGTGGTTTGGAAAGTCAGGATTAGACTCGCAAAACAAAGGTACTAAATCAACGCCCCAATTCTTTAATATTTCTGGGTTATAGTAGCTGGTGGTGCCATTACCACAGTCCACAACCACCTTCAACTTTCTTGGGCCTAGTACTATTTTTTCGTCCATCATTTTCTTATAATCAAAGGTAATATCATATGGCATAACACTTCCGGTTCCGCTTTTAAATTCATTTGATAATATTAGATTTAATAAATCTTGAATTTTTTCTCCATACATGCATCCTTCTTTGTCGCACAATTTAAATCCATTGTATTCTTTAGCACAATGACTTGCCGTAATCATAATGGCATATGGTTCATTAAGCAGCTCTCTTGCGTAATAAAGCATTGGTGTCGTGACAAGTCCCAAGTCAATAACCTTACTTCCTGAATCAATCAATCCTTTAATAAGGTTGGTATTAAGAGCATTCGAGGACGTTCTTGCGTCATGCCCTACGATAACGGTACCGGATGACATGCTTCCAAAACCTTTACCAACTAGATATGCTAAATCATTTGTTAATTCTTTTTCATATATCCCCCTTATGTCATAACTTCTAAATATCTCTTTTACTATTTGCATTATTATACCTTTTTATTACGTGGATGATATTCATCGTAATCCTTTCTTTTTTTATTATTTGATAGATGTGTGTATATTTGGGTTGTTTTAATGTTTTCGTGCCCTAACATCTCGCTTATTGACCTTAGGTCTGCTCCGTATTCTAATAAGTGGGTTGCAAAAGAGTGTCTTAAAGTGTGCGGCGAGAACTCCTTTTTTATTCCTTTTTCTTTAGCTATATTTTTTAAGACTTTAAAAAAACCTTGCCTCGTCATTCCTTTTCCATAACTGCTAATAAAGAGTTTGTCGGTAAGGTGTCCTTTAAGAAGACAGTTACGATACCCATTAATGTAACTATATAATATTTTTTCGGTTATTTCCCCAAACGGCACGATTCTTTCCTTTTTTCCTTTACCAAAAACCCTTACGTAATCATCAGTTAAATTAACGTCATTAACATCCAAGTTAATTAGTTCGCTTACCCTTAATCCAGATGCGTACATTAGCTCAAGCATGGCCTTATTTCGGTAATCTAACGGCTTCTTTGGCTTTATATCAAGAAGGGAATTTACTTCATCAACGCTTAACGTTTTAGGAAGCGTCTTTTTTAACTTTGGGGATTCAATTCTTTCGCAAGGATTTAAAGAAATTATTTTTCTCATTACAAGATAATCAAAAAAAGTTCGCAGACTAACTATTTTTCTTGCAATCGTCTTATCACTTTTGCCGCTATCACTCAAGTAATTAATAAAATTTGTAACATCTTTGCTAGTTATCTTATTAACGCTTTTATTATTTACGTAATTATTAAAAAAGCGCAAATCTTTTTCGTAGGCCTCTTTAGTGTTATTACTAAGCTTTTTTTCGATGTACACATAATTAATATACTCGATAATTTCCCGTTCCATCCTATCACCTATTATAATTATATCATGAAATACCTAAGGTGAAAAAAATTTTTACTATACAATTTTAATATGATATAATCATATTAAATTATGAGGTGATAAAATGAACAACGAACCTTTAGCAAACGGGTTAAGACCAAGTAAGTTATCTGAAGTAATAGGACAAGAACATCTGATTGGTGAAGGTAAGATTATTTCTAACATGGTTAAAAATAAACATGTCTTTTCAATGATTTTATATGGTGTTCCGGGAATCGGAAAAACTTCTATTGCGAATGCTATCGTAAGTGAATTAGGTGCTAAAAGCAGGTTTTTAAACGCGGTGGTCAACAATAAGAAAGATTTTGAAATAGTCTTTGAAGAAACTAAACTTTATGGCAACATAGTTTTAGTAGTAGATGAAATACATCGTTTAAATAAGGATAAACAAGATTTATTGTTACCTTTATTGGAAAACGGATTAATAACTTTAATTGGACTTACTACGTCCAACCCGTATCATAAAATAAATCCAGCCATAAGAAGTAGGTGTCAAATATTTGAACTAAAACCGTTGACTAAAGATAATATAATAACCGGCCTAAAAAGAGCAAAGAAAAAATTAGAGGGAATAAAGGTAGATGATGATGCCTTATCGTTAATAGCAACCGCTTCTAATGGTGATTTTAGGTACGCCATTAACCTTTTAGAAGTATCCTACTATGCATCAAGCGATAAAAAAATAACAAAAGAAGTCGTAACCAGCGTAAATAGTAAAGCATCAAACACCATGGACGAAAGTGAAACAGGACACTATGACGTTTTATCAGCCTTTCAAAAATCAATAAGAGGCTCTGATGTAAATGCAGCCTTACACTATCTAGCAAGGCTAATTTCATCAGGTGATTTAGATAGTATATACCGCAGAATGACGGTAATAGCTTATGAGGATATAGGGCTTGCCAATCCTAACATGGGAGTGAGGGTAGACGCATGCATTAACGCTTGTGAAAGAATTGGACTACCAGAAGCTAGAATTCCGCTTGGGCAAATGGTAATTGACCTTTGCTTAGCACCCAAATCAAATAGTGCCCACGTAGCCCTTGACTTGGCCATAAAGGACGTTGAAAATGGTAACATTGGGGTTGTTCCTTCGCACATTAACGCGCAAGGCTTTGGATATAAATATCCACATGATTATCCTGGAAGCTACGTAGTACAACAATATTTACCAGATAATCTAAAAAATAGAGTTTATTATAAACCTAAAAATAATAAGTACGAAAGAACGTTACAATTAACTTTAAACAACATTGAAAAAATAAAGAATGATGCTAATAAATAACATCATTCTTTTTCGTTTTCATCATTTTTAAAAGTTATTGTTTTTTCTAGTTCTTCATCGATTACGTTTCCTATTTCATCGTCAAAATCATGTACTTTCGTTTTGGAAAGTCCTTCTTTTTCCTCATAAGACAAAAACCTTGTTTCCTCTTCTTCATCATTATCTATTTTAGGTAACACGTCATCACTAGTTTCCGGACTTAATGGTGGCATTTTTTTAGTAGCTTCTAAGTCTTGTTGTTCTTCAACTTCTTCTTTTTCATTCTTCTTATTTTTATTATTTTTCTTTTTTATGATAACAATAACCGCGATAATGATTATTATTAACGCTAAAACGGTAATACCAATTATTAACGAAGAACTAGCTTGTTTTTCCTTTTGAATAATAATTCGATAAGTATCCGTATCCCCATTTTCCGCGCTTACTTTTATTCTAATCACACTATCATTAGTTAAATTTTCGTTGCCAGTAACTTCGTATTTTGCGTTCTTATCGTTCGTTGTGATGTCTAAATTAAGTTTGGTAACATCTTCGTCTATTTTTAAATAGAAAGTTTTTGAATCGCGGTCAAAGTTTAAATCATAGCCCTTTACCTTGATGCTTTTAAGTTTCGTGTCAGAAGATTTGCCTTCTTCTTTTCTGGTTACGATAACTTTATAAAACTTAGTCGTGTTATCTTCTGAAGTTACGCCAATGGTAAATTCGTTATCCCCTACTTCTAGTTCATCTGGTCCGTTAATATCAACCGTAGCAAGTAAATCTTCAGCATCAGCACTAATTCTTATTTTTTCGACGTCGTTTTCAACACTAACGTAATACTTAGTGGTGTTTTTGTTAAAATCTTCTATTTCTTCACCGTCAATGTAAATATTTGACAAGTATGCATTGTTTGATTTTGCTTTTGTTGTTGTGGTTGTCGTAGTTTTAGAAGTGGTTTTTTCATTTACTACCACCTTAGTGTTATCGGTGTAGGTTTCCCCCTTAGTTTCAATGGAAATGGTGTAAGTACCTTTAGCAACGGTTTCAAATGCGACAGAACCATTAGAAGTAAAAGTAGCTATTTTACCAGAATATCTATTGTTTTCACCACTTACGCTGGCAATGTTTAAACTAGAAGAAACATACGCTTCTTCATCGGTTGTAACCTCACAAGTTATTTGTTCTCCAACGGTAACCGTACTATCGCAATTAAGCATTGTCGTTGCATTTACTTTACAAGAAAACATGAAACAACTTAAAACAAACGTTAAAATTAATAATCTTTTTTTCATTTTTTCAACTCCTATTTTATAATAATTGTATCATTTAATTTATATTTAAACAATTGTTTTTATTAACTTTTTTATGATTATTTTATGATGTCATTAATTACGTAACTTGCAAGTAAAATCCCGGCTGCGTTCGGAACCAAAGCGCACGAGCCAACACAATCAGAAGATTTTATTATCGGTTTTTCAGAAGAACACACCACCGGAAGCTTGTAAGTTATGTTTTCCTCGCGTAATTTTTTTCTAATTTTTTTGGCGAGAGGATCATATTCCGTCTTCCATATGTTAGTTATTTTTAATAATTCTGGTTTAAGTCTGTTTCCTGTTCCACAAGAAGAGATTATTTTTATTCTGTGTTCCAACGCATATTTAATCAGTAATACCTTGGCATTAACGTCGTCTATTGCATCGATGATGTAATCAACTTCATAATTAAAACCATTAAAAAATTCACTATCTATTTTTTTGTTTATGACCCTTATGTTACAATTAGGATTTATTTTTTTTGCTCTTGCTTTCGCCTCTTTTGTTTTAAGGTTGCCAACGTTGTCTAAACATAATATTTGCCTGTTTAAATTACTGGTTTCAAAGATGTCATAATCCACCAGAATTATGTTTCCAACACCACTTCTAACCAACATTTCAAAGGTAATTCCTCCTACTCCGCCTAGGCCGCACACCAATACAGAAACGCCATTAAGTTTGTTTAAAATGCTCTTGCCTAACATTTTTTCCATTCTTGAAAACTCATTCATTTAATCACCAAAACAATTATAACTTGAAAAAATTTTATAATCAATAAAAACATGGGATTTCCATGTTTATTTTTCTTCTGATATTTCATCTAGTTTTTCTTTGCTAAGTGAAGTGACTTTAAGAATCACCTCAACTGCTACACCTTCTTTTAATAATTGCTTAGCAACGTTATGTTTTTCCTTTTCTCTTCCTTCCTCTACCGCTTTTTCCCATCCTTTTCTTATCCCCGTTGAAA
>CAMMVQ010000039.1 GCA_946500425.1 uncultured Mollicutes bacterium
ACATATCTTTTCTTTAATGAATGTGAGAATGTTTATATTAATACATTAGAAAAGTTTATACCTTTTAGTGAACTAGAGAACCATATTAAATTACATAAAAATTAGTATTAAAGTGCAAAATTGGAAATTTGACATCATATCATTTTTGTTGTAGAATATAAACTCAATTGGAGGGGATTATATTGGAAAAAGAAAGTTTATTTAATTTTTCAGATGAATATTTAAGAGAGATTAGAAAAGTTTCTCGTGAACCTGAAAAAAGAGTTGTTATAGGATTTAATGAAAATCAATATGGAGAAGCAGTTGTTACAACTTCAGTACCAGTACAAACACAACCAGATAAGTTTAATTATGTAAAGAAAAAAACTTTGCCATATGAAAAATATATGCAACGACAATTAACTAGAAAAAGATAGATGTCAGAAGTATTATGCTTTTGGTATCTTTTTATTAGAAAAGGAGTTGTTAAAATATGAAGAAAAATGCAACAATCTATTGTCGTGTAAGTACAGAAGATCAAGCCAGAGAGGGCTATTCTTTAGGAGAACAATTAGAAAAGTTAAAAGAGTTATGTAAGTTTTGATATTATACGGAGGATTATTACGATGGTATGAAATATAGATGGAATGGTATGAAGCATCAAATGGTGTAAGAATGACTAATCTTCATCCTATATGTGAATGCGGTTGTGATTTAGATTGTGATATCTTTGATAGTTATATAGAATGTCCTGATTGTAAAAAGAACTTTAGAAATAAAGTTGATGAAAATTCTGCAGAAAGAGTATTTGCAAATAGATATAGGAAAAGATTCGAACAATTTAAAAAAGATAATGTTTAAGTAATTTAATATTTTAACTTTGTCATTAAAAGGTATAGGAGATGTAAATTTTGAATGAATTAATTGATGAATATATAAACAAATATTTTGTAATATCCATTTCAGATAAGAAATATAATGCACAATTTTATTATGAAGATAATCAACTCAAAATTAGGTTGTTGGATTTAATAGATAGAAATACAATGTTAAAACTTAAAAAAAGCTATAAATTAGTTAATGGTGTAATCGATAAAAAAAATATAACTATTTTTAATTTTCAAGAATGTGGTGTATCCGGTGGTATGGATGAAAGTTTTGAACTTCGTTTTAGATTCGATGAATTTATTGAAAATTACAAGTATACAAACAAAAATAATAAAAAGATTAAAAAAGTCAGAGTTGAATTTTACAATATAAATAATTTTTCAAATACCCCATTTTATGATTATGATGAACATTTGAATCCAATATTTAAAGGGAGTTGCTATAATTATAAGTTTGTTGATAAAGAAATATCAATTTTGGTAGGTAATTCGATTATTAGTGGATATTCTTTATACCAAAATCAAAAGAATATCTTTATTGAATTTAAATATGATAAATCACAAAAATATACTGATGTAATAAAAGATATTTATCATTTTAAGGCATTTTTAAGTATATTATCTAAAAGAGAAATCGGTATAAAAAAAATTGAGGTAAACGAGAATAATTTAATGTTTTTAAATTGTATAAAATTTATTGATGATATCCCAACCAATGAATGGCTAGCACATCATTATAATGAGTTTGTTTTAACAATAGAAAGTATTAATAGGGACTTCCTTACAATATACGATAATTTTAATATATTATTAGAAAAATCTCTTCCTATTTTTGATATTTATTTAGATATCTTAAAATATAAACCATCAAATTTAAATAGATTTCTTAACTATACTCAAATTTTAGAATATATATCTAAAAATTATGATTCACAAAATGCTTATAATGTATGGGTAAAAAATGGTAAGCCAAGTGGCAGAATAACTTTGTCAGATAGAATAGAATCTATAATAGGTCAAGTTGCTTATGTTTGGAGATTGAATAGCAAAAAAATCTATAAATTGTCAAGAAAAATAGCGGATGGAAGAAATTATTATAATCATCATACTGATGAATCAAAGAGATTGACAAATGACGAATTGTTTAGAATTCCATATTTTTTAGAAGATGTAATTCTCGCCTACATTTATCATTATATTGGGGTTGATAATACAATAATTAAATCATCTTTAAATTATAATATATATTATGACAAATTTATTTAAATCCAATATATTAACACACTACGCTATTGGCAGAGCCAATAACGATGTGTGCCGAAGGAGTACCTTTGGTAACCCTGTAATGCCTATCGCCACTTTCATTGCTGAAGCAACAAAACGTGCCACGGCATAATAAATATGCTAATCTTACGAAAAGCATATTTTATTTTTCTTCGAAAAATTTTCCCATTGGTTGATTCAATGCAACAGATATTCTGTATAACGTATCTAAAGAACAGCCAATTTCTCCTTTTTTAAATTCTAATCTTCTAACAAAATCGTATGACTTACCTATATCAACCGCCAATTGTTCTTGAGTGATACCTGCCTCTAATCGATATTTTTTTATGTTTGCTGACACAATTTTTTTAATATTTTTGTCAAAAGAAAATTCTCTTTTAAAAGTTGACAATATTACCACCTCATGGTTATATTGTGTTATTTAAAGTTTTTTATGTCCGGTAACTAAAATGTCCTGTAAAATTATTGAGGTTTATGTTTATTAATGGTATAATTTGTTTAAGAGAAGAGTATTGTAATGAAAAAAATATTTTTTTTGGTAGTGTGTTGTATAGGAGTAATGTGTTTATCTGGATGTAGTGATAAGACCGGTGATAACCAAAATACTTTTAATGAGAGTAAGGAGATGAAATTAGAAATTAAAGATTCTGGATGGCCTTATGTTCAATATCTTGATTTGGGTAATTATGTTACTTATGGTGTTGAAATATATAATCCAGAGGACAATTATCTTGCGGACTTTCCTACAGTTAAGTGTGTAGCGAAAGACAAAGATGGTAAAATTTTGTTTACTTCCACAGGTAATTTGGATTACATATATCCGGGAGAAACTTTGTATTATGGAGATTATTGTAATGATTTAGAAGAAAAACCGGCAACTGTAGAAATTACAGTAGAAATGGCAAATGATAATTGGGAAAATCCAAAAACAGTAAATTATCCTAAAAATACAGAAATTATTTTATCAAATACTACCGAATATGTAGATGATGTATTGGATAGACATTATACAGGGGAAATAGAAAATAAAAGTGGAACTGATATTAGTTCAGCACTTATAGTAGTTATCTACAAAAAAGATAATAAGATTGTCGGTGGATATTATACTTATTCAGATTCACTAAATGCAGGTCAAAAAACGACATTTGATTTATACACTTCACCAGTGCCAGAGTATGATAGTTACGAATTATCTTCACATGTGGCTATGATAAATTAGATTAGATAGATTTTAAGGAGTAATGTTAAAATGAAAATGGGTATAAGAAAACCGAGTATAAAAAGAAGCATTAAGGCAAGAACAACCGGAAAAATAAAAAGAAAAGTAAAAGCAACTGTTAATCCTTTTTATGGAAAAAAAGGTATGGGATTAGTAAATAATCCTAAAAAAGCTATATATAATAAGGTGTATAATAAAACGACAATTGGTATAAATGATGCTATTGCCAAATCAGCGACTAAAAGCACTATTAAGTCAGTACATAATGAAAACAAAAGTACCACAAACGAATTATATACTATAATTAACAGTAATGAGGTGATAATTGCTAATAAAAAATATTCTTCAAAAAGTATAAAAAATTTTTCATCTATATTTTTAGTATTATCCATTTTGCTATTAATTGTAGGATTATTAATTTTACCTATTGGAATATTATTTATTTTATTTGCAATATTTATTTTTTTGACATCTAAAAATTATAAAAAAATCTATAATGAAATGCGTAACTTTACTCAAAATGAGTTAAATAAAGGTGATGTTATAAAAAAAATAATGAATAAAATTAAATAAACGATAGAAGTTTATGATAAAATAATAATAGAAATTAACCTTAATAAAAATTTCCAAACGTGTACCACTATGGCACCACTTTAGAAATCTGTTCGAACTTTATATATAAATATCAACTCAATTTGGGTTGATTTTTGCATTATATGGGAAATCATCCTTTCTTGATAGGATGGTATCTATGATAAACGTTATTAATAACAAGGAAAAAGATGATTACGAAATTAATATGCCATCATCTTTAAAAATATATTTTAGTGTTTTAATTTATAAACTAATTTCTTTTCAAACTCTTTTACTTCTTTATTTTCATCATTTCTTTTTGCTTTGCATATTAATAAATTAGTAACATCACTATTCAAATTCAAAAAATAGTTATATAATACGTAGTATACTAAAAATTTATTAAGAGGAAAGTGTCATGGAAGAAAATAATTTTGATTATGGAAATTTTAAATCATATGACGAGGAAAGCGAGAACAATATATTTTGTTTAAGCGAAGCATTTATCGTGCATGAATGGATTAGGTGGATATCTTATGAACCACTTTTGTTATTAGAAAAAATCAAAGAATTAAAGCAAAAAAAGCTAGAAGATTTGTCAATATGTGAACTTAAATTTTTGACTATATACGATAAAAATAAGTTCTTTGTAAAATTATTTAAAGCTTATGAAAAAAATAACTTAAATGGTCAAGAACACATGATGCTTGATGATTACATGAGCCGAGAAAAAATAGAAGAGCTAATAATAAATAAGTTATCCCGTGAAGATTTAACATGCGCGAAAAACGAACTATTGATGTTATCGAAGCGCCCTCTTAAAGAGTTAGAAGATAAGATAAGAAGTATAAGAAACATAAAAGATTATGACGAATTATCAAAGTTTGATTCATATGTTTTGCATGAAATGATTAAAATTTATCAATTAAAAGCATCTCAAAAGAAGAAAGATGTTGATAATGAATTAAAAGTAAAGAGTTTGTTTCGTAGAAAGAAAAATAAAAACTAAAGTTTAAATTGCTGATTTTAAACGTGGCTTATTTGCTACGTTTTAATTTTTGATGATATTATTTATCATTTATTTAATTTCTGTTATAATAAGATTAATGATATTAGTGGTTGGTGATTAATCGTGAATCAAGAAAAAATAGGAAAGTTAATAAAAAAGATAAGGAAGAATAACAACTTAACGCAGCAAGCGTTTGCTAGCCAATTTAATGTTACTTACCAAGCAGTGTCAAAATGGGAAAACGGCAAAAACATTCCTGACATTGATACTTTAAAACTCATTTGTGAAAAATATAACATTGATATTAACGAGATTTTGACAGGAACAAATAAAAAGAAAAATAATAAGAACACATTAATTACAATAGCGTGCTTAATTCTTATTATAATAATTATTGCTTTAGTAATTTTTATAATAAACAAGGATGATGATTTTGAATTTAAAACGTTGTCGACTACGTGTGGAAATTTTACTATTTCGGGAAGTATGGCATATAACAAAGATATATCATCAATTTACATATCGCACATAGATTATTGTGGTGGCGAGGATGATAAGACATACAAGAGCATTAGTTGTTCATTATATGAAACTAGTGATAATGTTAAAACAAAAATAAGTGATTGTGGAAATAAAAATGCAAGTGATGTGACTTTAGAAGAATTTTTAAAAGACGTTACTTTTAAGGTTGATAATCATGAAAAAACGTGTAAGATATACACTGAAAACACCCTTCATTTAGAAATAGATGCAACTGATGAAAACGGGGAAGTGACCTCTTATAAAATACCACTTTCATTAAGTGATAACTGTTCTAATTAAACTCAACTTAAAGTTGAGTTTTTTCAACCTTTAATTTATTGTTTTCCTTTTATGTTATTGCTAAGATTAATATGTAGGAGGAAAATTATGAGTAAAAAAACGAAATGGATATTATTATCACTTCTAATCTTAATTATTTTAAGTTTGATTATTTTGTTTGTATTTAATAAATTAAGTACTAATAATGATTCGGTTAAGACGGTTAGAAGTATGGTAGAGGAACAAAAACAAAAAGAAAAGGAATTTGAAACGGAAGGATTTACCATTGATAACCCAAACGTCATATTAAATCCTTATGGTAATTCACCACTTTCAGCGTTAATAATTTTTGATACTGAAAAAGAAGTGCCAGTTACCATAACAATAAAAGGAAAAGATGAACTAACCACTTATAGTAATACTTTTTCTAGTGCAAAAAAGCATTACATTCCAGTTTACGGGCTTTATGCAGATACAAATAATGAGGTGGTTATAAATTGCGATGGTAAAAATAAAACCGTCTACATAAAAACAGATAAACTTCCAGAAGATATGATAGTACCAACTAGTGTATATGCTGATAAAGAAAATTTAGATAATGATTTATATTTTTTTACACCATCTAGTTCAGGATATACATGTGCTTACGATGTTAATGGTGACGTAAGATGGTATTTAACTAATTATGCTTTATGGAAAATTGATAGATTAAAAAATGGACATATGATAGTTAGTACCGAAAGACTAGTTAACTCTCCTTATTACATGACTGGATTATATGAAATAGACATGCTTGGTAAGATATATACTGAGTTTAGTTTAGAAGGTGGATATCACCACGACTATTTTGAAATGGAAAATGGTAACTTGTTAGTTTCTAGTGATGATTTTAATAGTGAAAGTGGTACGGTTGAAGATTATGTTGTAGAACTTGATAGAAAAACAGGGAACATAGTTAAAAGGTTTGACTTGAAAAACATTCTAAACATGAATGATGGTAAAAGTGAAAATTGGATAGAATATGATTGGTTTCATAATAATTCTGTTTGGTATGATAAGAAAACTAATTCGATAACCTTATCAGGAAGACATCAGGACGCGGTGATTAACATTGATTATGATAGTGGAGAATTAAACTGGATTATAGGAGATAGTACCAATTGGAGCGAGGAATATCAAAAGTATTTCTTTAAACCAGTAGGAGATAATTTTGAGTGGCAATGGAGTCAGCATGCTGCCATGATTACTCCGGAAGGATACGTATTTATCTTCGATAACGGGAATAATAAATCAAAGAATGAAGAAGAATATGTAGTAGCTGATGATAGTTACTCACGTGGTGTTATGTATAAAATAGATACCAAAAACATGACGATAGAACAAGTATGGCAATATGGAAAAGAGCGAGGTAGTGAGTTTTATTCTCCATATATTTCTGATGTTGATTACATAAATGAAAATCATTATATTGTTCATTCCGGTGGAATCGTGTACGTTGATGGAAAAAATTCAAACCAACCAGCGGGATTTAGCCCTAATGCTACTTTGGTATCTGATACGGTTGAACTTTTAAATGACAAAGTTATCTTTGAAATTAAACTTCCAACAAATAATTATCGCGTAGAAAAAATGAGCTTATATAATGCTAATGAACAATTCAGCTTAGGAGAGGCTAAAAGAATTGGTTCTTTAGGAAAAACTAAAGTTGATGAAACAAATCATGGTTCAATTATTAACGCTAAAAAAATAGATGATGAATATAAAAGCCATGATATAGATATAACTAAAGAAATTGACCGTTTGGTATTTAAAGGACAATTTAAAAAAGGAACGAAAGCAAAGCTTGTACTTTATAAAAATTTACAATCAAACGTTTACGATGTTAAAGTAAGTAAAAAACCATATACGGCTTTATGCGTCGATGTATTTACAGAAGAAGAAACCGAAAATGGTATTGTTGTAACCAAGTACGTTAATGCTGAAGGCCTATCTGGCAATTACTCAATTTATGTAAAAATAAATGATGATTTATATAATACTGGTAGGTCAGTAGAATTCTAAAGATATCTTAATTGATATCTTTTTGTTTACATATTAAAATATTTTGTTGTAATTATTAATTGTAAAAATGCAATAATATTAGTATAATGATAATAATAGGAGTGGTATTATGGCAGATATTTCAAAATGGATTGTTCTTATTTTAGCAATTACTTTATTAGTTTTTGTGATTAAAGCTGGTATGAAGTTAATAAATATTATCATCATGGTGATAATTTTAGGATTTTGTTGGTTTTCTTTCTTCACCGAAGAAGGTGCAGCAAGATTAGGTATAGCATTAAATGGACATCCGATTATTGCTTACACAACAAAGCTTGATAAACAAGAAAATATTTCTACTGAAGAAACAACGTATTTTAAGTCTTCTAAAGATGTTACGGTAAATGGAAATACCCTTGAATACGTTAAGTGTTATACCAAGTGGATTGTAAGGATTCCATGTGTTGGAGAAGATGGTTAATTATTAGCCATCTTTTTTTCATAAAATAGTTGATATTTGTTATTTGTTGTAGTAAAATATTAATTGCAACCGGATGCTTAGCTCAGTTGGTTAGAGCACTTGCCTTACAAGCAAGGGGTCATAGGTTCGAGTCCTATAGCGTCCACCATGTTTTATTTGAAAATTATTGTAAAATGTGTTATACTTTAAAAGTATTAAATGGACCGTTAGCTCAGTTGGTAGAGCAACTGACTCTTAATCAGTGGGTCTAGGGTTCGAATCCCTAACGGTCCACCACGAACGTTACGCAGGTTTTACCGTCATTTATGTTAAAACCGCGTTTAATATAAAAAGCACTTCATCATGATGTGAACCCTGTTTAGTAGACATCAAATAAAAAGCAGTATACTAAAAAGAG
>CAMMVQ010000040.1 GCA_946500425.1 uncultured Mollicutes bacterium
TAAACTAATCAACCGAGGTCATGATTTAAAATGTTTCGACGAGTGCGTTAGACGTTTAAAGGAATACAAAATAAACGTAGTAGTACACGTAATAAATGGTTTACCTGGTGAAACAAAAGAAATGATGTTAAAAACCATAAAGCACCTAAATAATCTTAAAATAGATGGCATTAAAATACACATGCTTCACGTCCTTAAAAATACTGAATTAGAAACTTATTATAAAAAAACTAAATTCCACTTATTAACTAAAGAAGAATACGTTAATGTCGTTTGTGACCAAATAGAAGAACTAAACGAAAACATAGTTATCCACCGCTTAACTGGTGATGGTGCAAAAGACGATTTAATAGCACCTTTATGGACTTTAAAAAAAGTATCAGTATTAAATGACATAGATAAAGAACTTAAACGAAGAGGAACATATCAGGGATTTAATAAATGCATTTTAAACAGGGTAAGACTAATTTGTGAAAGATTAATTAAAAAAGAAGATATCGTAGTAGACGCAACTTGTGGTAATGGTAATGATACTTTAATGTTATCTAAGCTTGCCAAAAAGATTTTTGCTTTTGACATTCAAACGGAAGCTATTAATAACACAAAAAGATTACTAGACAAAAACAATGTTACAAACGTAACCTTAATAAATGATTCTCATGAGAAAATAGATGGCATTTTAAATGAATTTAGTGGTAAAATAAGCTTAATTTTATTTAATCTAGGATATTTGCCGGGCGGAAATAAAAGTATAACAACCAACCATAAGAGCACTTTAAAGGCAATAAAAAACAGCCTTAAACTACTAAATAAAAAAGGAAGAATATTAGTCACTTGTTACCCACATGAAGAAGGCAAAAAAGAAAGTAGTGAAATAATAAAGTATTTAAATAATAACCACATAAATTATAACATTTACCATAATACCGATAATGAAAACGCTCCGTTCTTAATAGAAATCAAAATTTTCAATCGTTAGTAATACCTCTATTATAAAACTTCAACCAAATTCAAATTTCTTATATTAATCAGAACTACCACCAACCATAATCAAATAATCTCCATTAGCAATAATTTTCATCAACCAAAAATTGATTATAGACAATAGATACAAAATTATTGTCAAAAATATAAAACACTACATTATTAAAGGAAGAATTCAACCACTCCCGTTCATAGCCTTGTTTTTTCGTTATTTTATATGTTGATAATACCACATTCCCCCTCTCTGTCAAGTTTTTTTACTTCTTGTGAAAAGCATGTGTGAAATTTTCTTTTATCATTGATATTTATTTTATTTTTGGATATAATTTATTTAGTGAGGACAACTTACTAGTTGTTTTCCAAAATAATAGTTTGAAAAGCAGAGCTAGTTTACAACAACTAACTCTGTTTTTCTTTTAATAATTAGTAATAGCTATAATAGTTATTACTAGCACTAAAAGGATAATTATTTTGATGTTAAACTTTATTTCAAATCTAAATCTCATAACTATCACCATCCCCTCATATTCAAAAGAAATGGAAAACAAAGCTAGTCTTAAATTGTCCTCTATTTAGATTATTGGACACTTTTACTTAAAACACTCGTTTTATACTACAAAAAAAACAAATGATTTCTCATTTGCTTATTTTATAACGTATGGGTCTTCTTCTGTACCGCTTCCGCCATTAATCATTATCTTATTACTTAAGTAAACTACTGGAGTAATTGGTCTTTCGCTGTTAGCATAAGACTCATAAATATTGTTATTTAAATATATAGCTCTGTATGACGAATTTAAAGAAGCATTAAGAAGCCAAGTATAAATATCGCTTGAAGCTAACCAGTTGTAATTTCGGCACTCTTTACTATTCAAGTTAGTACATCCCGTTGCCAAGCTTGCGTTTTGATAATCAGTTGGATTCAAAAGTCCTATTTTCTCGTTTTCCTTAATCGTTGAGCACTCTTTCTGAGTACTATATTCATCGGTTATTAGAAGCCTTCCAACGCATAAATCTTTAGATACTATCTTAGTTTTATTTTCTTTACTTATGTTATCATCATAATAACTCATAAGTACTTTTCGCATGTTAGTCTTTAAATAATTAGTAACTATTCCAGAGGAGTCCTCTGACTCGGAGTTGTAAGCTTCATCATATGGATAATAATCTTCAACGCTATCTGCTAAAACTATTTTTATATCACCACTAGCATCTATTTTAACAACTCGCCATAATGAATCGTTAAACGAAATATAATTACTTACCGCATCTCCACGATAAACGTATTCACCATTTAACTCGTAAACACCATTTCCATATTCATCTTGTTTGGTAGCTTTAATTTCATCAGAAAGATACTTTGGTTCGTAATTTCCTTTACAACTTAAAAACGGAACGTAAGAAAATTCTTTTCCAACTTTGGTTACCTCAACGTACCCACTACATTCATTATTCTTATCTTTTGGGTCCTTTACCTCATCTAAAAGGTCCGCATCAACTAAAGTTGCAATTGAAACCCTAACGGAGCCCTCATCGTTTTTAGGAAGCAAATCATCATGCTCATCATAATATTTTTTAGCCGCTTCAGTCATGTTTTTTTCTATCGTCTCATATGTGATACTTCCACCTTGGCACGATGAAATAACAACGATTAAAATTATTATAATAACTGTTGCCCCCAACAAATAATATGCTTTATCTTTAATAAAATTTATTAAATTTCCCATGTCACACCACCTTAATCACTACCTAAATTATAACTATTTATTAAAGAAAAGTAAACTATATTTTAGTTATTAACACAAATAAAGTCCTCATCACTTAACATTGAAGTTCCACTATCATCGTAACTTATAAAATTAACTTCGTTTATCTTAAAACCATTTAATAAGTACTTTTGATTAAAATCCTTATCTTCTAAACAAAATATATCATTTAAGCATTGTTCAATATCGTTACACTCCAAATTAAATTCACGATCATCTAACTTAATGCCACTAATTAAATAATCATTTTCATACTCTTTAAATTTATTTGATAACTCCGTGCTATTTATGCCATTTTCAAATCTTATAGTAATATTTTTTATGCTTCTTTGCTCGTTATCATAAGAAAAAACAGGCATTGTCTCTTCTTGAGCATTAACTTTTAAAATCAAATAAATAATAAATAGCACCAATAAAAAAAGATACTTCTTCACCACAATCACCATTAGTTATTATGGAAATAAATATCTTTTTAATACAAATTACGCTATTTTTTTTACTTCCTCATCCTCTAAAACCGTTTGAGGTAAACTCCCAACTTTATTAGCTCCTACCGCTTTTATTGACATCTGATTATCTTTAGCCTCTTCGTAACACTCTTTATAAAAATCTGATAATTCTTTAAAAGAAGCTCTTAATCTTTCCATTAAGGCACCGGTCATCATAACGGTAGCTTGCATTCCAAACTTAGCTTTTTTAGCTGAAGATGAAATTCCCATTACAATGCTTCTTTTAGCACTAGCTATCTTATCATGCATGGTAACTTTACTTTTAATGGTTAAAGCATTGGTATCATCAACGTTAAACCTAAGACTTCTTAGATAATTAGCCTTTCTTATATTATTAACAAATTTTTTAAAACTATCATTTTTTATACGCCCAACTTTAGAAGCATTAAAGGTAGCTATGTTTTCAGCCAAAGTCAAAGAATCAACCGTTTTTAAATCAATTCCTTTTTTAGTAAGTCTCCTAATTACGTCTTGAGTCCTTACTCCTAGTTCGTCTGCCACCGGAGAAACAATGGCGTTTTGCCTTGCGTTTTCTTTAAATCTTAAGCTTCTTTCTTCCGCCTCTAACCTACTTCTTTCCTTCCTTAAATCACTGCCAGAAAAAGTATTTGACGAAAAATGTTCTAAAGCCTCCATCGTCTCTTTATTCAAAGTGCTACTTTTAATTAATTTGTCTTCAACTTTTTCTAATAGTTCCCGGTACTCACCATTTGCAAATAGTTTTTTCCTTTGAATAGCATCTCTTAACGAGGAAATAACACCGTCGTTTCCAAGATTAATTATTAAGTTTAAAATAGCATCATTATTAATGATAAAATCAAAGTGCCGTTCTATTTTTTCAGCATTAAAATAATAAGAAAACATGTTTTTATAATAATCTCTTAAAAAATCATAATCATGATTACCCTTAGTAAAATTATAGAACGCCACTATTATTGCAACAATTCTACCCGCCTTAGCATCATTTAGTTGAGTGGTTAACTTTTCTTCTAACATGTCTCTAACTGACGTTGGATTATTTTTTTCTCCTGGTAAATTTTTTAATTCTTTTAAAATCTCATCATGAAAGTCAAAATCAATTAACTCCGTTTGAATTAACTCGTTCCTCATAATTTCCCCCTTATAACTCTATTCAGACAATTCTTTAATAGCCTTTTGAATTATATCCCAATCATCTTTTTCGGTTATTGAATCTAAAACGTAACTTCCGTTTTCTTCTTTTATTACCGAAGCATAAATATCAACGTTTTCCGCTTCAGCATCGAACGTATATAACAAAAAGCTTTTATCCTCGTTAGGCTTTTTTAACACCGTTATAACTTTTATTTCAATTTCTTTACCAGATGGATCAGTTATTTTTATAGTTTCTAAATCTTTCATAGCTTTCTCCTTTTCTATTCTATATATAATTATAATTCATTTAAGAAAATTTTGCAACAAAAATAAAAGGAGCCATAAGGCTCCAAGGGGGTTTTGGACGTATTCTCAGTTCATATCGTAAGAATACGTTTCGCGTGATATCCTCACGCTATTATAATAATATAGACTTTTAATCAAAATGTCAATAATTTTTTTATTATAATTAACCTTTATAAATTCACTTTACACCAAAAAACATTTATTAATATTTTAAAATCTTTTTTAATTTTTCTTCTATTTTCTCTTTTTCTCTGTCTCCGTGAGTAGCTAGCCTTAAAACCGGAATTCCACACTTATCTAGTATTGAATCCTTTAATTTATCACGAACTATCTGTTTTTGTTTTAGATGCTGTCTTCCATCTACTTCTATTGCTAAGATTGGTTTTTTATCCATCTTTCGATAAACGCAAAAATCCAAATGAGAGTTAGAATTAACAAAATTAAGCTCTTTTTCTGTTAAAAAAGATTTATCTTTTATTAAATCGTTTAATCTGTAAGCACACCTAAAATCTATGGTTGGATAATTTTCATTATTAA
Organism: uncultured Mollicutes bacterium; assembly: GCA_946500425.1. Lineage (GTDB taxonomy): Bacteria > Bacillota_I > Bacilli_A > RF39 > UBA660 > Aphodocola. The sequence goes on from CAMMVQ010000040.1 coordinate 5,216, forward strand.
TTATGGATTTCAAAGTATAATAAATAAGATTTTCTGATAAAAATTTTCTTACTAAACGATGGGTACTAATAAAAATATCACGTTCTTTTTCTTTAGCTTTATAAAGGAGGTCAAAAACCGATGATATCTTACTATCTATAGCTTCCATGTTATGATACTTAGCATACAAAATAAAATCTGTAATAAGTGATTTTTCGTTTTCACAATCATGATGAGTAACTAAAATAAACCTATTTTTTGCTCTTGATATAGCAACATTTATTAAACAAGGATCATTAATAAAAGAATTAATTTGATTTCCGGTAGTAGCAAATATAATTACATCTTTTTCCCTTCCTTGAAATTTATGAACGGTAAAACACTCTATTTGTTTATCTACCTTTTTAGTTATTAGTTCGCATTGTTTTGTATAAGGACTAATTATCCCAACTTCATCTAGTACCCCTAGATTTTCTTTTTTAAGCACCTCATCTTTTATTACGTTAGCTTGTCTTTCATTAATCCAACTGGTTGCAACCTTTCTAGCGTGATTCCCTTCGGTAGTTCTTATAATTTTCATTGGGTTCTTACCTTTATTTTCTGATAAAACGATTAACTCATTATCATAAAATCTCTCATTACAAAACTGAATTATTTGTGGGTCACACCGGTAATGCTCTTTTAAAAGCGTATGAGGTACTTTTTTAAAAAGTTCTATCGTAGTTGATAACAAATTCATATAACCATAATTCCATTCTTTTGGAACTTCATATTTTTTTATTATTTTATTATTTTCCTTTAACATCTCCTTAGAAACAATTGTAGGAAGCTGTTTTAAATCCCCTACAACCACTATATTTTTACCACAAGAAAGTGCTAAAAAAGCTGTTACTAAATCAACTTGTGATGCCTCATCAACAATTATGTAGTCAAACTTAAAACCATCTTTAATACAATTAATAAGTGAATAAGTAGTACTTAAAACGATTGGATAATCAAGTGAAAATATTTTCATCTTTTTAATTTCTTTAGCAGGTATTTCATTAGTTTTAAAATAATTATTAGCAATAAAACTCTTTAATATTTCCATTGATTTGTTCGTGTACAATTCTAAAAGTTCTTTAAAATTATTTTTTTCAAGTTTTTCATTAATGGAATATATTTCATCTTCTAACTCTTTTATTCTTCTTTCATAATAAACAGCATTTAAATTATCTGATATATCGTTTACCGGATTTGTTAATACGTTCTTATCAATTCCAGTTATACCAATGATATTTCTTGATAATGAAGGCAAATATACCTTATTCAATCCTAAAATATCAACGTAAGAGTTTATTTTTAGTATTTTTTTAGCATTAAAGTTATTATTAATCTTTATTTTCTTATATTCTTTCTTATTATAATACTTGCTTTCCAATTTTGTTTTCTCTAATTCTTCCTTAAGTAAAGCAACTTTATTTTTCATCTTTAAATAGCTTTCTAGTCTATTAAAAATATTACTTAAAGTATTTTTTAATTCTTTTTCATTTTGTTTTTTCCACTCCATTGGAAAGGAATCTCTGGCACTATTTTTTGAAAAAGCATCAATGTTTTCGGTCTTTCCAAGCGTTGCGCACAATTTTTCAAAGCCCTGTTTCTTAAATTTTTGATAAATGTTATCGGTTGCTGTATTATTATTTGAAATAACTGCCACCGTTTTATTTTGAATTAAAATGTTTGCTATAATGTTCATTATAGTTTGTGTTTTTCCGGTTCCTGGTGGCCCATCAATTATACTAACGTTACTTTTTAAAGCGTTTTCACAAGCTAATTTTTGATGTGGATTAAAACCAAACGGAAAAATAATCGGTTTTGCAATTTTCCTGTGGATAACTTTAAAACCTTCTAAATAGTTTAAAAGGATTGAACCGTCATCTTCTAAAATAAAATCATCATAATACTTTTTTAATATTTTTATTTCTTTTCCAGCGTATGGATTATCTTTATTTTTATTTTCAAAAGATAATTTATCTGACAAATCTTTTAAGTAGTTAAAAACGTCACATTCTAGTCTTTCAACGTTCTTTTCTTCAACATCTTTAGCATTATAACAATAGCTAGTCTTATTACCTTTATAGGTAACATAAACTTTATTTCCATAATGGTTTAAATAGTCTACTTTATAAGTCTTGTCTTCACCCTTTATAATTATCCTGGTTTCTAAAACTTTTCTCATAATATTCCCCTAATTAACTAGTAAGTTTTTTTAATATTATATTACTTTACCAAAAATTGTCAAAAAAATACACCTAAGTATTATTAGATGTATTTTTAAATTTCAGGCTTAGAAATAGTTATAACCGGTCGGATACCAATACCAATATAATTAAACATAGCTTGCCCCTTACCATAACCAGCTCCAGTA
>CAMMVQ010000041.1 GCA_946500425.1 uncultured Mollicutes bacterium
ACGTCAATTTATGACGTTTTAAATATTTTTCTTCGCATTTCTTTAGCTCTTTGTTTTCTTACTTCCAAATCTTTTTGGCATTCTAAACCTTCGTTGTCATTATAAAAATAATCTTGCCTTATAGCATCTTCACTTTCTTTAAGCTCTAATTTAGAAATTAAATCATAATCATATTCGCTTTTTTCTTCCTTAACATGAAACCTTCCTAAAGGCGTATCAACTGGCTTAACACTACCGGTCTGCTCAACTAAAGAAGGCATTCCATTACTATCATAAACGTTAAAATCTATGCCTTCTTGTTTTAAATTATAGCTTAAAATATTTTCACGAGAAAGTGTAAAATTTTTTTCTTTAAGTTTTGATTTTATTTTTGAAACGTACTCTTCAGCAAGTTTTTTTTCTCTTTTATTTTCTATAAAAGACTTTACGTGACAAACTGATAATATATCTACAATTCCTGACATAGCTAAAAGCTTAACAGCTACAATTAAATCTAAATATTTGCATAAATATAATGCTGCTGCTGACATCATAACCCCTGCTATAATTGTTAAAATAGTCACAGAAATATCATAATTATAGTTTTCTTTATAATCTCTTATTATTTTTTTTGCTTCATTCAAATTCACTTTTATCCCCCTATTCTTAAAGCTAAACTTTTAAATAATCTTTTTTATATGTAAAACTAGCCTTTATTAATTATTTCAGGCTTATCATCACTAATTGGCCTTTGTGAATTTTTACTAATTCTTTTACGGTATTTTCTAAAATTTCTTTTTGACATTAAGCATTTATTTACATCATCAGTAATATCAATATATCTATTTGTTTCAGCATCATAGAAATTTATTTCATCGCTATCAACGTATACAATCTTACTATTTAAATCAAAAAGAAATTCTACAGAGCCATTTGGGTTAACAACAGGAAATGAGAACTTCACGTCAATTCCCTTTTCTTTTAAAGCAGTCTCTAACTTATTTAATTTCTTCTTGCTATTCTTGATTTTTTGACTATCTAAAATAGTAAGTGTACCAATAGTTATTAAAGCACTTGATGATAAACAAACAATAGTGTTTAGCAAAACACTATCAATGTTCCCAGTTATAAGCTTAAGTGTCATTCCTCCAACATCCAAGCCCATCATTAATTTATTAATAGTATAAATATATGGCTTATTTAACACAGTTAAATTATGTCCTTCAGCATTTTCTATCGTTTTAGCAAGCATATTTCCTTTATATAATTTATATTTTCTCATAATACATCCCGTTTCGTTTAACATATTATACATAAAATTTAAAACTTGTCAAACTACTACTAACTATTGTCACTAACAAAATCACTTAAAATATTTTGAAAAAGAATACATAGGCAAATTAAAAAAAGATAGCATTTACTATCCTTTTACTACCACGTTTACTATTTTATTTTTAATAACAATTACTTTAACGATTTCTTTTCCCTCAACGTGCTTTTTAACGTTTTCGCAAGACAAAGCCTTTTCTTTTATTACCTCTTCATTATCATCAACCGAAATAGTAATTGTTCCTCTTAATTTACCATTTACTTGAACCGCTATATCAAACTCAGTTTGAACAAGCTTAGACTCATCACATACTGGCCAAGAGCCTTCGCAAATTGGTTTAAATCCTATTTTTTCATTTAACTCCTCAGTAATGTGAGGTGCCACCGGGTTAAGTAACGTTAGAAGAAGTCTGTAATCTTCTTTAGTAATACTTTTAGCATCGTCATAAGCGTTAGCTAAAATCATCAAGTATGAGATATAAGTATTATAGCTCATTCTTTCTAAATCATTTGTTACTGACTTAATCGTTTTATTTTGAATAATTTCTAAATCCTTAGTAAAGCCTTCATTTTCATTTACTTTAGCTAGTAATCTTTCTACTTTTTCTATGAATCTTTTACATCCCTTTAATGAATTTACACTCCATGGTACGTCCTGGCTATAATCTCCCATAAACATCTCATAAACTCTTAAGGTATCAGCTCCATACTCGTTTACTATTTCATCTGGGTTTAAAGTATTACCTTTACTTTTGCTCATTTTTTGGTTATCAGAACCTAAAACCATACCATGAGACACCCGGGTCCATATCATTTCTTTATTAGGAACAAGTCCTACGTTATATAAGAATTGTACCCAAAATCTTGCGTAAAGAAGGTGTCTTGCCGTGTGTTCCATACCGCCGTTATACCAGTCTACCCTTTTCCAGTATTTCATGGCGTCCATGGAAGCGAATTCCTTATCATTATGTGGGTCCATGAACCTTAAGAAGTACCAAGAAGAGCCTGCCCAATTAGGCATAGTATCTGTCTCTCTTTTAGCAGGTCCACCACAGCAAGGACAAGTAGTATTAACCCAGTCTGTAATTTTAGCAAGAGGACTTTCACCAGTATCAGTAGGTTCATACTCGGCAACATCAGGAAGTAAAAGTGGTAAGTCTTCTTCTTTCATCGGCTGCCAACCACATTTTTCACAATAAATCATTGGTATTGGTTCACCCCAGAAACGTTGTCTAGAGAAAATCCAGTCCTGCAAACGATAATTAACCTTTGGTCTTCCCAAGTTTTTTTCTTTTAAATAATCTAGCATCTTTTTAATGGCATCTTCCTTACCTAAACCATTTAAAAATTCTGAATTAATATGAACGCCATCTTTGGTGTACGCTTCTTTAGAAATATCCCCACCTTCTATCACCGGTATTATGTCAATGTTAAATTTCTTGGCGAATTCATAATCACGTTCATCATGTGCAGGAACCGCCATAATGGCACCAGTTCCGTAATCCATCATTACGTAATCTGAGATAAATACCGAAACATTCTTACCATTTAGTGGGTTCTTAACCGTTATTCCTTCTAGTTTAACGCCGGTTTTATCCTTGTTTACTTCCGTTCGCTCAAAAGCGCTTTTTGATTTTGCAAACTCTCTGTACTTTCTTACCTCATCCATGTTAGTAATTAAATTAGATAATTTTTCTATGATTGGGTGTTCTGGTGCTAAAACCATAAAAGTAACGCCAAACAAAGTATCACACCTCGTGGTATAAACCGTTAATTTATCGCCTGTTTCTTCAACCGTAAAATCAACTTCTGCTCCGACTGATTTACCAATCCAGTTTATTTGTCCCAGTTTTACCCTTTCCGCAAAATTAGTATCATTTAAACCAGTTATTAAATCCTCAGCATAATCACTCATTTTAAGCATCCATTGGGATTTTTCTTTTTGAACTACTTTGGTTCCACATCTTTCACAAACGCCGCCTGCTGCATCTTCGTTTGATAATACACTTTTACAGTTAGGACACCAGTTAACGTCTTTTTTAGCTTTATAAGCCATGCCGTGTTTATAAAACTGTAAGAACTGCCACTGCGTCCATTTGTAGTAATCTGGGTCGGTGGTTGCAAACTCACGGTCCCAGTCAAACGAAAAACCTAGTGACATCATTTGTCCTTTAAAAGTTTTTATGTTTTCTTTAACGGCATCTTTCGGATGAATGTGATTTTTTATTGCGTATTGTTCCGCTGGTGCACCAAAAGCATCCCATCCCATTGGGTACAAAACGTTATAGCCTTGCATTCTTTTAACGCGTGCTAAAACGTCTTGAGCCGTATAACTTCTTACGTGTCCAACGTGAAGTCCTGTTCCTGAAGGATAAGGGAACTCAACTAAAATATAATAAGGTTCTTTACTTTTATCACCAGTTACGGCTTTAAAAGTTTTCTTATCAAGCCAGTACTTTTGCCATTTTTTTTCTATTTCTTTATAATTATACATTTTATTGTTCCTCCTTTTTCAAATAATAATTAGCAACTACGTGATATACAAAAACAAAAACTGGGAAAATAAGAAGAAATATTATTAAGAAACGTAAATATATATTATCAACCATTTTAGTTATGGTAAAAATAAAAGCTATTATAAAAGAATCACACAACATTAAAACTTTAAATACTCTTTTATACCCTATTTTAACAACGTCCAAGTTATAACGATAAATCATGTATTTAACGTTAACTGGTGCTTTTTTTCTATCGAACTTTTTTATTTTACGATAATAAAATAAATAATATATAACGTAAATCAATAGAAATACCAAAATAAACTCTAATAACGTTTTAGCCACTTCTACCATAACAAACCTCCTAATAAAAAATCCACCCTTATATATAAGGGTGAACTATAACGTCCACGGTACCACCTTACTTTGTAACAAATGTTACACGCTTTAAAACTTATAACGTAAGTAACCCGTAATGTAGTACTTTTATTTCCCACAAAAACTCCGAAGCTAGTTCAAACAAAGCCTTTTATTAGCTCTCACCAAACGCTAACTCTCTTTAAAAAAACTTCATTCTAATACTCTTCATCAACGCTTTAATACTATTAGTATATTATATTTTAAAACTAAATTCAAGGCTAAATAATCATGTTTTTAAAGTCATTATCCCGGTACAGTATTGCCTGACCAAGTTCAGATGAAGCATCCCCTACATATCCATCATAATGATAATTTTCTAAAAGATTATCATGAACTATCATAAAACCAAACCTTTTAATTAAAGGAAGCAAACTATTTCTCTCAAGTCCCATTCTTACTTCACTTATTTTTATATCATTCTCATCGGAATACTTAACAAAATCATTAACGGCCCTAAGTAAAGCATCAAAGGCTTCTCTTCTTCTTTTTGCGTTAGCTTTTAACCCGGACGTTAACCTAACTTCTGCGTTATTAAATAAAACGTATTTCTTATTAGGATTGTAATAAGCGGTTGCCTTTGCGATTATTTCGTCATTACTAAAGACAACTAAGTTAGTTATATCCTTATTTATCATACTTTGAACCATAATATCATAACCCATACCGCCCATTTTAGCACAACACTTAACTTCATAACCTAAAATTAAATTTAATGGATCATCAGACTTTAACCATTTATAATGAACACCTTCTTTTTTATCTTCTGGAAAAGAAAGTGATTTTTTAACGCCTTTAGATTTGGAATATAAATTTTTAAGTTTCTCAAACTCTTCCTTATTAACGTAAGATAATAAAGTATCACTCACCTTGGTTAATGTTTCATCAACATTTAAAGTACGTTTATCAAAATAAATCAAAACGTCTTCTTTAGTTACATGCTTTATGCACCTTTTCAAATCAGCAAGTTTAACTTCTAAATCACTAACGTCAATATTTTTTTGCCTTCCTTTTTTAATCATCGTATTAACATCACTTACTACTTGTTCATGAGCTTTTATGATTTGTTTTTTTATCATTTCATAATTATTATACAAATATGAAAAATCCATCTCTAAAAACGAAGCCAAATCATCATTTACAAACTCAAAAAATAATTCTTTAAAGCCAATCTTATATGCTGATAATAAAATTCCGTCAAAACTATTTAAAACGTCTGGATATCGTTTTAATACGCATTTTATAGCATTATATGAGTCATTAGTATAACATTTAAACAATCCAAGTGAAAAACACATCTTAAATAAAGTTATTACTTCCCGTTCAACATTAAAATCAAATTCTTTAACTAACTTATGAAAATTCTTATAATTACGTACGTATCCTTTCTTTATTTCTTCATCATTATCAATAACTTTTAAAATAGTATCATCAATATCAATCATAAACTCACCTTTTCATACGCGATATAATATATCAAACAAGATAATTTGTCAAAGTTTTATCATCCTGATATAATTATTTTGGTGATTAATCATGAATTTCAAATGCTTTGATAACAACAAAAGATACCACACTTTAAATTATGAACTAAGTAAAAAGTTTGGATGCCGAGTATTTAAAGTCAGCTTAAACGGCGGATTTTCATGTCCCAACTTCAAAAACGGACACGGGTGCATATTCTGTTCCGCTTTAGGCTCAGGAGATTTTGCAGGTAATAAAAAAGATGACATAATAACTCAGTTTAACAGTGTAAAAGAAAAAATAAATAATAAATGGCCTGACACTAAATACATTGCTTATTTCCAAGCTAACACTAATACTTACGCTCCGGTTAACGTTTTAAAGCAAAAATTTGAAACCGCTTTAAAAATACCTAAAGTAGTCGGCCTAAGCATTGGAACAAGACCTGATGCAATTACTGATGAATGCTTAGAATATTTAAAGGAATTAAATAAAAAAACGTATTTAATAGTTGAATTAGGATTACAAAGCATGCATGATAAAACCCTTAAACTAATCAACCGAGGTCATGATTTAAAATGTTTCGACGAGTGCGTTAGACGT
>CAMMVQ010000042.1 GCA_946500425.1 uncultured Mollicutes bacterium
CTTTTTCACTTATACCATTCATCTTACTAAAGATAATGTTAAAATCACTACTTCCTGTTGATGCTGTACCACCTATGTTTAAACTTTCACTAAACACTGCATATCCTACCATTAGTGATAATACAAATGCTAATAGGCCTACTATTATCTTTTTTGTCTTGTTAGCTTATACATCTATTATCAACACTCCTGTTCATAACTACTATTTTCTCTTATTTTACATGTTGATAATATCATATTACCCCTCCAGTCAAGTTTTTTTAATCCTTGTGGAAAACAAGTGCAAAATTTTCTTCCCCTATTGATATTTATTTTATTTTTGTATATAATTTATTTAGAGAGGACAACTTAACTAGTTGTTTTCCAAAATGTTATACTTATCGGAGAACAAAGCTAGTTTCAACAACTAACTCTGTTTTTCTTTTAATAATTAGCAATAACCATTAAAGCTATTACTAGCACTAAAAGGATAATTATTTTGATGTTAAACTTTATTTCAAATCTAAATCTCATAACTATCACCCACTTCCTATTCTTTTTAAAAGATTAAAAAATAGAAAACAAAGCTAGTCTTAAATTGCTCTCAGTTTAATTATTAAACATTGCTTCTAAAAACACTTGCTTATTAGTAAAAAAGATGATTTAAAAATCATCTTTTTATTCTGTTCTAAGAGCATCTACGGGGTCTTTTTTGCTTGCTATTTTAGCTGGTATAAAGCCACCTATTAAAGTTAATAAAACGCTAATTAAAACTAATACAATGGCATGAACTGGATTTAATACCCCAATATTTTTTAAATCAGTTAAATTGTATAAGATGCTGTTTACTGGAAATAAAAGTAACCACGTAATAAATATTCCAATTGCTCCAGATATAATTCCAATAATTAGCGTTTCAGCGTTAAATACCCGGGTAATATCCTTTTTCCTTGCTCCCAAGCTTCTCAATATCCCTATTTCCTTAGTTCTCTCTAAAACCGAAATATAGGTTATTATTCCTATCATAATTGATGAAACAACAAGTGAAATACTACTAAAAGCAACAAGTACAATGGTTATTGCATCCATAATACTACTAGATAATGAAGATATTTCCTTAGCATAATCAACGTATAAAATTTTATCATCATCAGCTTTTCCTTCATTATATTTATCTAAATAATCATTTACTTTATCTTTATTTTCAAAATCACTTGGATATATGTTTATCATGATTGGCAAATCATTTGCACCAAGCATGGTTAAAGCTTGTTCTTTAGTAATACCAACTTCTTCAAAACTAACGTTTCCCATCGTAACCAAAGTATTAGCTTCTTTTTGAGCCTTAACGACCATGCTTTGTTCATTACTTGAAACCATTTCACTAATAAGTTCAGATGAATACCCTATTTTAGCTACGTTAGAACTTCCCATCGATTCTGCCATGGCATCCATGATGGTAGCTAGTTTATTATCTTTTTTGCCACGAACAATGCCAACTATTTTTAAAATTTTATTATTCTGGTTATTGTATAAAGACAAATCGACCTGCCTTTTAATAAAAGTATTATTACCTAAATTAACGTAATAATCATCGTTAGAAACAAGCCTCATCTCTTTTCCAATAACTTCATCAAAGCTTATTTTTTCTTTATTAGAATCTATGTACAAAGCATCTAATAAGGTTTTATCAATCCGGTTTTTATTATCAACGATTAAAACTACGTCGGTTGCTTCTTCAGGATAACTTCCCGATAGCAAATCATAATTTTCCTTTAAATAATCATTTTTATTACCAAAATCATCTGGTAAAGAACTTAAATTTATCGTACTACTGTCAATTGCTTTTACTGAATTTGAATCACTAGTTAATAAATTAAAATTAGTTATTCGATAATAAGAAATCGCGTTGACCAAAGACTTATCCATGTTATTTAAATAATTAATGTAATCACTAGTAATATTATTTGTGTGTACCTTGCTATTTTCCTGTGATGAATAAGGAAACAAAACATTTTCTTTAGGGTATTCATAATTACCAGTAAAAGCGTTTTTATTTTCTTCTATATCTTCATCAGTAAGCGTTGAAACGTTTGTGTTTATGCTAATTGGAAAAGAAGACATGGTTGACGATTCATAGTTTTCTATTTGTTTATCAAAACCGTTTGAAATTGACAAAATCAAAGCTATACCAATAATTCCAATACTAGATGCAAAAGCCGTTAAAAAAGTTCTTCCTTTTTTTGTCTTAATGTTATTTAAGCTTAGAGATAAAGCTGCCAAAAAATTCATCGCGGTCTTTTTTATACCAAACTTTTCATTACTTTCTAAGTCATCTTCTAAAGGATTAGAATCATCAATCAATTTACCGTCCTTAAGTCTTACTATTCTACTTGAATAATTTTTCGCAAGCTCATCATTATGGGTAACCATAATAACTAACTTATCTTTTGATATTTCCTTTATAAGTTCCATTATTTGAACACTTGTCTTTGAATCTAACGCACCGGTTGGTTCATCCGCTAAAATTATATCTGGATTATTAACTAAAGCACGAGCAATAGCAACACGCTGCATTTGTCCCCCAGATAATTGATTAGGTTTTTTATTAGCATGATTTATTAAACCTACTTTTCTTAGAGCTTCCTTGGCCTTTTTTATCCTTTTTGACTTTGATATTCCACTTAAAGTTAAAGCCATTTCAACGTTTGCTAAAACGGAAATATGACCAATTAAATTATAGTTTTGAAAGATAAAACCAACGCAACTATTACGGTAAGCATCCCAGTCTTTATCCTTAAACCTTTTAGTTGATTTTCCGTTTATAATAAGGTCCCCAGAATCATAATTATCAAGGCCACCAATAACGTTAAGAAGCGTCGTTTTTCCACTTCCCGATGGTCCTAAAATAGATACAAACTCATTTTTCCTAAACTCTAAACTAATGTTATCTAAAGCCGTTTGAACAAAATCTCCAGTTTTATAACTCTTTTTTATGTTTTTTAATCTTAACATTTTTTCCTCCTAGTTACATCTTACTCCATAAAAATTAAAAATCATGCTATTTTTTATAATTAAAAAAGGACTTAACGCCCTAATAGCCTAAATCTTTTAACAAATTATTAAGATCTTTTTTATACTCAATATTAACCGAAGCATAAATAAGCGTCTTACCAACACGGGTTAAAGAATTGTACGTATCTGAAAGTTCTTGGATATACTTATCATAAGTTTCATCACTTTTTGTGGTTCCCTTTTTATCATTAATGGTTTCAAACATGTCAACGTTATCGTTAAAAGCTTTTTTCGCTCTTTTTTCGCTTTCAAATTCATAATATTCAATTTGATAATTACCATTGTTAGCGATTAAAACACTTTTCATGCTATCATCTTCCATTTGACTAGTAAAATCACTAACCATGAAATCTTGTTCGTTTAATTTCTCAGTAATATCTTTTTCGTTTAAAGCTTCTTTTTTACCACCACAAGCACAAAGACATAAAGCTACAAAACCTACTAAAATTACTTTTATAGCGTTTCGCATATCATCACCTCTTATAAATTATAACACATAAACATTACTTTCCAAAATATTTATTAATTAACTTATTTAGTTCTCCTACGTTAATAGGTTTTGAAACGTACTCGTCAAATCCTTCTTTTAAATACATTTCTTTCATTCCAGTAATCGCGTTAGCGGTTAAAGCCACAACCGGTGGCAACTCATAGTCCTTTAGTTTTTTTAAGATATGAAGTGTTTTTATTCCGTCCATCTCCGGCATCATGTGATCTAGAAAAATCATGTCATAATGCTTTCCTTCTTTTATTTTATAAATACAATCCTTTCCGTTCGTTACCGACTCAACGCTAAATTTATACGGTTGTAAAAGTCTTGTTGCGACCTTTATATTAAGTTTATTATCATCGACGATTAAAATTCTATACTTTGAACAATCAATGTAATTTATTTCGTTTTCGGTTTTTATTGGCTCGGTAATGTTACCAAGTGGCTTTTTATCAATGATTTTTTGTTCGACATCAACGAAGAAAGTCGTTCCCACCTCATACTCACTTTCAAACCAAATCCTACCATCCATTAAGTCCACGTATTTCTTGGTTATCGCAAGTCCTAGTCCAGTACCTTCTATTTCGTTAGAAGTAGCGTTCTCAAGTCTAGCAAACTTGGAGAATATCTTACCATAATCTTCTTTTTTTATACCGTAACCAGTATCAGAAACCTTAAAATGAAGCAAAACATAGTCATCTTTCGTTTCACACTTTATGTCTAACGTTATCCTACCCACCTCGGTGTATTTAACCGAATTAGTAAGAATGTTAAGTAACACTTGAAATATTTTTGTAGAATCACCATAAAGTTTTGATGGTAGTTTTTCATCAACGTTAGTAATAAACTTAATCGGTCTATCACCAATTCTTGCTTCTACGATGCTAGTTAATTCAAGAATTATAGAACCAAGCGAATAATTTTTCTTTTCTAACGTTTCTTTACCAGATTCTATTTTTGATATGTCAAGGATGTTATTAATTATGTCAAGAAGGTTATTACCAGCGTCCGCTATATGCTTAATGTCTATTTTAGCACTCTTTTCATCAAACTTAGGATCGTTAAGTAAAGTCTCACTAAAACCTACGATGGCGTTCATCGGAGACCTTATCTCGTGTGACATGTTGGATAAAAAGTCTGACTTAGCCTTATTAGAACGCTCAATGTCGTTTTTAACCGTTTCTAATTCACTTATTATTTTTAGGTCAGGATTCTCGATGTTAAAGTACAAAAAGTACATTTGTACCGCCGTTCCTATCGCAATAATGGCAATAAGTGGAAAAATAAGTTGTAAAACGGTTACCAAAGCAAGTTCAACAAGTAAAATCCAAACAGAAATTTTCTTTCTAAACGGAACCGGTCCTTTGTGTTGCCAAATAATAACAAACATGTTTATTGCTATAAAAGTACAAAAAGCTAAGACATAGTAAGCCGCAAATCCCGGTATGTAAGATACGTTAAGTGGGTTTAGGTTCTCAAACGGAACGAAAAAGTAAATAACGGAACAAATTAAAAAGATAATTGCCATGTTTTTGGTTTTCTTATTATAAAAAACTATTTCCATCAGATTATCAGCCTTAATGTTTTCAACAAACACAAAGCAATAATAATAAAGAAGACCAAACCAAACAATTCCCGTTGCCCAATGAATTCGGTAGCTTAAGTAATTTAAGAACGGAACGTTATAGTATCCTACTAAGATTGTGGCAATTATCTCCGAAATCAAAAGGACAATATCAACGACTAACATATAGCGGTATATTTTGTTTCTAATTGATAAAAAGCGTTCCTTAAGGAAATAAACAACCGACAAAAGAATAATAAAAATAAGACTACCAATCGTTAAAACCATACCTGATATCATAAATTATCACGTATAATCTAATTATGTGATTTTTTATTAATCACTATATTAGATCCCTTT
>CAMMVQ010000043.1 GCA_946500425.1 uncultured Mollicutes bacterium
AATTTGCTTAAAACCGTTTGAAACTCTTCTATCGTCATATAATGAATTGGACGTTGGTTTTTAATACAAAAATCACAAGATAAGTTACAAGCATTCGTTATTTCTACGTAGACCTTTTTATACATATATTTCACCGATTTCATTATATCGTAATTTGCAAGATTAAAAAAGAATTCTGTTTTGGAGCTACTAAAATATAGTGAGCCTTATAATTACTATTTTCTTGTGGATATACAAGTTCTACCAAATATTCTTTATTGTCTGAATTATAGTCCATTATGAAACCAGAGCTGTTTTATGGATTTTGATCATATCAAACTGTTCCATATTATCATCCCTAATTATATTTTATCATAGTATTAATTATTCAATAAAAAAACTATTTCCCATATAAAATGATATAATGATTTTAACCAGGTATGGTAAGAAAACAGGAGAACTTCTATATGCGCTATAAAAAGGAAATTATAATCATAGGGATTATTACCCTATTGGTATTATTTTTAAGAATAATTAATGTGTTTCAAATTGAAAATGGATTGGCAAATCCGTTTGTTATGATTCTAATCATTATTATTTTTAGTTTTATTACAATACAGATTCAACGAAACATTGACCATAATTATCAAAGGCACAAAATGTTTTATTCAAACTTAGACATTTTAAAATACATTTCATCCATTTTAATCATCATTTTACATTTAAGACCCTTTCTTAATATTTCTAATGAACTAGATTTGGCATTTAATAATATCATAACCAGAATATGTGTTCCGATCTTTTTTATCATTACAGGATATTTTGTTGCAAAAAAGGAAAAAGATAATCTAAACTATATCGATCATTACATTAAAAAACAATTCCACTCTATCTTATATGGAGTCTTCTATATCTAATTTTCTTAATTGCAATTGGAATTCCTTACATTCCTTCTGTACTTGATTTTCTTTCTTCTTTACACATACCATTATATTTACTCATCATTGGATGCATTGTTCTATTGCCATTAGTATTAGTCATTGCCTTGGCTTATACAGGAGTTTATTATCATCTGTGGTATTTTCCTGCTGTGATATTTTCCTTACTGTTATTAAAGAAGTGGAAAAATAAACACAGTATTAAGCCACTATTAGTTATTTCGTTTATCCTATTATTATTTGGTGCAACCGAAACTTATTATGGGGTTTTACCATTATCGATTCAAGAATTGCTATCTTATTATTATCATATATTCTTCACTACAAGAAACTTTTTATTCTTTGGACTATTCTACGTTGTATTAGGATATTTTATGGGATCTAAGAAAGAATTATATTCTAAAAACTGTTTTGCCAAATTAATCGTTACTTTTTTTCTTTTAATTTTTGAGGCAATTTTACTACATGACACCAATCGGCTAGATAGTAATATTTTAATTTCTTGCGTGCCTTTAACTTACTATTTGTTTATATCTTCTATCTACATCAGCAATCACATGAAAATCAAATTTCAATTTGGCAATTTTTCAAAGTACTATTATTTCATCCATCCCATGATTATTCTGATTTTATCTTTGCTAATTCCTAACATACATGACTATCCTTACTTTAACATTCTATTAGTATTGTTTATAACACATATCCTTTCTTTTATTATCATTCAATTGAAAAAGAATAATAAACGGTGGATTATTTAACGAAATCAACTTATGAAGTTGATTTTTTGTGTTATCAAACAAAATCATGCCAAACTTTTACAAAAAAAAACAGTCTAAAGTGACTGAATTATATTAAAAGTTCGAATCATTCGAACAGATTTACCAATGGTGCCCTTTTGGTGGAAGTATAACAACCACTAGGCATAAAATTATAGGTAGTAATAACTACTAACTGATATAAATATATCACATTTTTGGTAAAATGGATCAAAAAATAATTAAAATTTATGTTAAAATGGATATGAAAGGTAGTGATTTTGTGGGTGCAGGTATATTGTGCATAATTATTGGAATTATAATTATTTTATTATATGGTGATTATAAAAGAATTCCAAATGCAAAAAAAACAGAAGGTAATGTTTGTTCTGTAGAATGGGACAAAGAATTAGATGAAGGAAAAAAGTTTTTCTATGCCAACATTCAGTATTTTGTTGAAGGTAAAGAATATTATATTAAAACAAAAGACAAAAAAAGATATGGGTATAGAAATGGAAAAAAGATTATTGTAAAATATAATAAAGAAAATCCATCACAAGCAATTATACTACATAATTTAACAGATTATATAATGCCAATGTTTTGGATTGGATTTGGTATTTTTGCAATTATTTCGACAGTATTAAATAATCAAGTTAATACAAATGAAAATAATTGCTGTACTTGTTTAGATTGTCCTGAATGTGATGTTTGTTGCGATTGCAACAGTCCATATTTAAATAAATAAAAACATAATTTTGCTTGGCTTTATTGCCTTGCTAAAATTATGTTTAAAAGGGTTTAAAAAGGGAAATTCCCTTTTTCACACCGTTATTGGCTTTGCCAATAGCGTAGTGTGTTACTAAAATGGAATTTTAGTTTTATCACACGAGCTGTAGCTCGTTTTTTAAATATCAAAATCTCTATCATCTTTTTCATAATTTTTTGTGTATAAGTAATCATTTATTTCATCTTCTCTAGGTGTTTTATCTGCTATATCGTGTAAATCTTTATTTGTGTATAAATCTAATTTGTGATAACTAGTTATTTCTTCTACAACTTTATCTTTATCGTTTTCAGTTCCTAATTTAAGTAATTTTCTAAAGAATTGTTTTAGTGATTGAACTATGATATTTAGTAAATTTTTTAATTTTTTAATTTATTATTTTCTTGTTGTAGTTCTTTATTTTTATATTCTAATCTTCTAACTTCATATTGAATATTTCTTTTTTCGTTTTCTAAATCTTTATAGGTTTGTGTGTAATCAGTTAATTCTTTAAATAGTGCTTGATTTCTAGGCATATCTTTAATAACTCTTTTTGATGTATTCATAAAGTTATTTAATGTATCATAAGTATCTTTATCAATTTTAACTTCTTTACCTGTTATAGTAAGTTTAGAAGTTTTTAATTTTTCTTGTAGTTCTTCAAAGTCTCTAGTCATAAGATAATTTTGTTGTTCTAATCTATTATCAAGTTTTCTTGTAATCTTTTTAAATTCTTTTATTGAAATGTGCTCGTTATCGCTGTTTTTAATACCTCTTTCTAGGTCAAAACCTTTGTCTATTAGTCTTTGATAGTATTTGTCTTGAAGTTGGCTTAAATGGGCTTTATCTTTGATATATTGTTTTTTAGAAATAGTGTATTTTTCAGTATTAGTTCTTTTATCATATTTTCTTATTAAAGGTACAACTACACAATGAATATGTGGTGTTTTTTCGTCTAGGTGCAAAGTTGAATGCAATACTTGTTCTTTTGTATAACCTAAATCCTCATAAACAAAATCCATACAAGTATCAGCCCATTTTTTGATTTGTCTTTTATTCATATTTTTAAAGAATTCATTATCACTAGTAAATAATAATTCATCTGCAACTACATTATTTGAATCATCTACCATTTGTTTAAATGTTTTCTTTCTATCATCTCTCATTGTTTCCATTCTTTTATCGTGTTCTTTTTTATATTCTTTTGTTAAATTATAAAATCCTTTAATATATTTTTCAGAAAGTGGGACTAATTCTATATTATTTTTAGTTTTTGTAATATCTATATCAGGGTTAGATTTATATGCTTTTTTCTCTCGTTTGTTGTGCGATCCGATTTGTGCGAGGTCAGATAATTTATTTATAGGTTCAACTCTAAATATTGCATAACTCATTTTTATATACCTCTTTTGCTTTTTCTAAAACCTCTTTATAAAGCGAATTACCATTTTTGTCTTTTATATCAGATAAATCTATTGTTATAATTCCTAATCTTAAATTTTGCTTTTTATAGTTTTTGTCATTTTTAATACAAATTAATCTTATAATTTTTTCTGCTTCAATATCTGAGCTAAATGAGATATCTTTTAAATCATCATCAGTATCAACTTCATAATAATTTAATTTATAATCACTTCCCATAGTTTCTTGTAATTTATTAAAGTATTTAAGCGCTTGTTTTTGTGTCTTATGTTCTTTATTCATATTTAAATGGCAACCATAATCATCAACAAACCATTTAAGATTATATGGTAGTCCATAATTATTATGATTGCTAATCATATCCATTATATAATCTGACCTAAAATTTCCATCAACCATTTCTACTTTATCATTAACTTTTTTTATTTCAATATTATCAATGTAAGTTGCAATTAATTTTTGTCTTTTTTCTCTTGTTTCATTTACCCAATTATAAATGTTTTCTATAAATTTTTCTGGATTAACATATGTTTCTATTTCTTGCTTATCTTGTATAATTAATAAATCATCAACAGTAAAACTTAAATTTTCATATTGTTTTTGTTCTTTTAATTTATTCGTTAATTCAGTTCTTTGATATTCAATGTGTTTAATCTCTTTATCGAAATCATTAAGTTTTAATACACCTTTAATATAGGCAGTTTTAATTCTATCCATTTGTTTATCTAAATTTCTAATTTCTTTTTCATAATCTGCTTGTCTATTATCTAATTTAGATTTAATAAATGGTGTGTAATAATCATTTATAAGTTCATCTTGTTTAACTAGTTCTAACATTAAAACTAGTAATAAATTTTCTATTTCATATTCTTTATAAGTAGTTTTACAACTTTCACATTTATAGTAATAATATTTCTTTTCACTTTTCTTTTTGGTAGTAGCACATCCACCTAGAAATTTACCACAATTAGCACAGAAATTTACCACAATTAGCACATTTTAATTTGTTTGTAAAAAGATAAGTCGCTGTTCTTTCATAATGTCTAGCATTTCTTTGCTTTTGATATTGGCAATTTTCCCATTTTTCTTTTGATACTATTGGCTCAACAACATTTTCATAATATGTAGGGTGTTTAGTTCTTTTACCATT
>CAMMVQ010000044.1 GCA_946500425.1 uncultured Mollicutes bacterium
TACCTAAGGCTAAGAATGCTATATCAATGGAATCCCCAAGATAATGCCACTTGCCATTTTCTTTTGTAAGTTTGGCTTCATTATTGATAGCACCAAGTAAAGCAATTTCTTCGGCCTTTTTTATATCTGCGTTGTCAATGCCTTTTACTTCACCGACATCATCATAACCAATTCCTGTTATGTCATATTCACAAGCATCTGGTGTAACAATTTTTTTAGCAGTTTGTTTATTAATCGTTAGAGTTCCTGTTTTGTCACTAGCAATGACAGTACAACTCCCTAAAGCTTCAACTGAATTTAGTTTTTTGACTACAACATTTTTCTTAGCCATCTTATTTGAGGCAATTGTTAAAGCCATAGTTAAAGCAAGTGGTAAGCCTTCAGGCATTGCTGAAACAGAAAGAGCAATTACTGATAAGAAAATTTCTGTTACAGGTTCTCCCTTAGCAAATAAAATGATAGCAATAATTATAGCAATAATGATAATTAAAATGCTAATTTGCTTAGAAAATTTATTCATTCTAATTGTTAATGGAGATGCTTCATCTTTTTTAGAAACAACATTACTAGCAATTTTACCAATTTCGGTATGAACGCCGATGCCAGTTATAACACCGATTGCTCTACCAGTAGTAACTGTAGTACCAGCATAAACCATATTTTTACGATCTGCTAAAGTAACA
This sequence comes from uncultured Mollicutes bacterium, assembly GCA_946500425.1. Classification (GTDB taxonomy): domain Bacteria; phylum Bacillota_I; class Bacilli_A; order RF39; family UBA660; genus Aphodocola. The sequence goes on from CAMMVQ010000044.1 coordinate 684, forward strand.
TCTGATTTTATTTTTTCTATTTCTTTAGTAACACTAAGGCTTTCACCAGTTAAAATTGATTCATCAACTTGTAAATTGTGAACCTCAATAAGTCTGGCATCAGCACTAATACGGTCACCGGATTCAAGTAATACTATATCTCCGATAGTTAATTCTTCTGAATTAACTTCCGTTTCTTCACCATTTCTGATGACACGCACTTTATCTTTAATTAATTCTTGCAAACTTTCAGTGGTTTTTTCAGCTTTCCATTCTTGGAATGTTCCTAAAATTAAATCAATTAAGATAATAAAAATTATGGCACAAGCATCGACGACTTCACCAATAATGAGTGAAAAAACAACTGTTACTATTAACAGCAGCACTATTGGATTTAAAAGTTCTCTTAAGATAATTTTAAAAACACTATCCTTTTTCTTTTTAGGCAGGACATTTAAACCATATTTTTCTTGGTTCGTTTTAACCTCTTTGTTGGTAAGTCCTTTCTTATCAACATTTAATTTTTCTAAAACTTCTTCAGTATCTAATAAATACCAATTATCTTTCATATATCTCCTCGCTATTATAAATATGGTATCACAATATTAAGTCTTTTACAACCGAAAAAAAAGCAACATAATGTTGCAAAAATTATTCTTCATAATCATCATAATAATTATATCTTTTATCGTTGTCGATATAGCCCATTACTTGATTTATGTTAATATTTTCGACACTTTTAAAAATATTATATTCAACAAACTTATTAGTTTCTCGAAGTTTTTTGATAAGTTCTTTTACTTCAGCACGTTTTGAATCTTCTTTTTTTAAAGGACAAGCACAGTTAATAAATTCCAGTTCATTATATTTTAACCAGTTGATAATTGCTGATTCTCTAACAAAATAAAGTGGTCTTATAAGTTCCATACCAGGAAAGTTTTTACTTTTTATCTTGGGTAACATCGACACTATTTCGCCATTATAAAGGATACCTAGCATGATAGTTTCAATGACATCATTGTAGTGATGTCCCAAAGCAATTTTGTTGCAACCTAAGTCAGAAGCAAACCTATATAGATGTCCACGACGCATTCTGGCGCACATATAACAAGGAGATTTAACGTCCATTGATTTCAATGATTCAAAAATTGTACTTTCATAAACGTGGATAGGAATTCCTAAAAGTTCAGCATTTTTCTTGACTTTATCTAGATTTTCTTTACTATATCCCGGGTCCATAACAATGAACTCTAAATCAAATTTAATCTTACCATGTTTTTTTATTTCTTGCATACATTTGGCTAGTAAAAATGAATCTTTACCACCACTGATACATACAGCAATTTTATCATTATCTTGAATTAGATTATAAATTGTTACTGCTTTAGTAAATTTACGCCATATATCTTTACGATAAGTTTTAATTATACTTCTTTCAATATCACTTTGCATGAATACTCCTTAATTAATTTAGTTTATCAGTTATTGTAATAAAAAAATCTTTACTCCATAAATCTAAACTACTAGCATCTTTAGTAAACGGAAGCACATCTTCTTTTGCTTCATTATAATCTATTTCGTTAAATTTTTTTATTAACATTTCTTTTAATATATTTATATCAAAATTATCTTTATCTTTTATAAAGTTTGAGCGAATTAATTTGTTTTTTATTAATTCAATATTAACATTAGTGTTATTTGCTAAAAAGAATACATAGTCATATAAGTCTCTTCCTTTTACTCTTGTTTTCCAATTACGGCATAAAATTGCATGAATTTTGCCAGCAAAAAGAGATGATTTATCATATAATTTTATTTGATGAGGGCTTGGTAATAGTTTATACTTCATTTCATAAGTTGCACCACTCGGAGGATTAATGTCTACTTCGAACTTTATTTTTATATTCTTTAAAATATGGTCATAATTATTTTTTTCTTTCTTCGGAAAAAATTTCAAAATTAATTCTAATGTATCACCTTTTACAAACGCAGTAGTAATGTTTGTTTTGTTTTCTTTTTTCTTTGTGCTTGTTTCAAAATTTAATCCGTAAGCTTTTAGTTCTTTTTCAACACAATTAAAATATTTACTTATATCAAAATTAGAATTTGGAGATGTTAAAGCAAAATCTAAATCTTCAGAAAACCTATCTAAATTATAAAATATTCTAAGTGCTGTTCCACCATAAAAACAGGCATCTTCAAAAAATCCACCTCTAGATAGACCGCAAAGTACTAGTTCTTGAATAATTTCTTTTAATGCATTTATTTCATCTTGTGTATTTTTAATTTCATACTTATCTATCATTTGTTCAATTATATTATTCATTTTGATTCCTCCGTAAATACTTTAAAAGCAATGCAACATTTGTTGAATGATACAAATTGCTTAGTTTTTCTATCTTTTTTATATTTATTTTTTTAAATTCATCTATATCAATGCGAAGATCATTAAATAACATATTTTCTAAATTACTTAGATTTTTTAAAGGTTTTAATGAATAAAGTTTATCACATAATGCCTTTTCTTTAGTAGCAATTTGATATGAATAATTATTTTCTTGTTTTAATAATATTTCTTCAGGATATGCAGATGATGGTACATCCTTATACGTAAATACTCCAAATTTAGTATTATATTGCTTTCTTTTTTTCTTATTAAATGTTGCACATGTTATTGTACTAACTCTTTCAGGAATTAAGCCATAATAAGATAAAGCAAAATCAAAAGAAATATATGATGGACCATAGATACTCGATGCTAATAAATAACCCGGGGTATTTGGATCTGTTTCATATAGTCCTGTAATTATCTTAAATAATTTTCCTTTTTTAATTTCCCTACTTATTTTATTATTTTTATTTGAATAATTATTCAAATTATACTTTGCCATACCGTTTGTAATTATCATATTTTCACCTCTCAATACTATTATACGGTATTTGATGGCGAAAATCAAGAATTTTACAAATTTTTCCTATTATTTATATATAATTTCGATTTATATGAAATTAAACCTTCTTTAGCAAGTCTTGATGTAGCAAAGCAAATAGGAATATTGTTTTTTTGACAAATTTCTTTTACTTCATTTGGATTTTCTTTTATTAAATTCCAAACATTTTTATCAATCATCCAATTTAATGCTACTTCATCTATTTCTTTTTCGCTTGTAGAATCATCAACAACTATTTTGTTTTTAGCCATGTTATAATCTCTTTTTACGTGAGCTAGTTCATGGTATAAAGCAAAATAGAATGAAGCCTTCTCTTTAAAGGTTTTTGTTAAATAAATTGCTGGATTGGTTATTTTTACCATCATACATCCGCGTATTTTTGTTGCCGGAAGAGCATCTTCAACAACCAAATAAATACCATATTTATTTAAAATATTTGTTAGACTAACCGTATCAAATGGTTTATTTTGTTCAAGTTTTAATTCATCTAATAACTTAGAGAAATTTGCAGATGAATATTCAAAAACATTTTGCTTTATAATTAATTTATCGCAGTGTTTAATCCATAGATAGATCTTTTTTTGATTAGCATCATCTTTCTTTTTGTATAATACCTTAGTATTAATATATTCAGATGTTAAATCAAAACTACTTAAATTTAAATATTCCAATAAGTCAACGGCATTTTGG
>CAMMVQ010000045.1 GCA_946500425.1 uncultured Mollicutes bacterium
AATTTTTTTTCATTTTTTTATGAAAAACTATTGACTATTCATAGTTGGTCTCCTTAGAACAAAAGAATAAAGTAAACCTTTATTCATTTCAAATGACATTAGAAAGTTTTTTAACTACTTTGACATAATTAATAGACTTAAATAATGATAGTAGATATTTCACTTACTTTTTCCATTTTTATTTTATATTATTTTTTGACATATATCAAGACTTCAAAACGTGAGTTTTAAATAATATTTACATTATAAAAATAAACTTATAATTTATTAAGGAATCAAAAAAATAAGGCCTAAATAAGCCTTATTAATTTCTTTCTTTTAATTTCCATTGACCAACTATATTTCTAGCATAATATAATTTAGCTCTTCTTGCTTTACCTTTTCTTGTTACGGTAATTGAATCAAGCTTTGGAGAATGTACTGGGAAAGTTCTTTCTACCCCAATGCCACCAGACATTTTTCTAACGGTAAAAGTTTCTGATACTCCGTAACCTTTACGTGATATTACAACGCCTTCAAAAGCTTGTACCCTTTCCTTTTTTCCTTCAATGATTTTAACTCCTACTTTTACGGTGTCCCCAACACGAAATTCTGGAATAGCAGGATTTAATTGTTTGTTTGTAATCTTTTCAATCTTATTCATCGCATTCATCCTTTCCATTTATAACCAGCAATCATGCAAAATAAATTATGTGTATCGGATTGCCTTTTTAACAAACATTAAGATTTTATCATATTATTAATCATTATGCAAGATGTTTATTTTCTTTTAAGGGATTTAGTATGACCTCTTTTAAAATCATCACTAACGCTTAAGCCCTTTATATCATAAGCTCTTTCATAAACATCATAAGGAACGCTTACCATTCCTCTAATTGTTATTTCTTCTTCACAAAATTCATTATTAACGTCATAGCGTCTATCATGAGGCAAAAGAGGAACTAAAATACGAAGTTTAATAGCGTCTCTGGTTACGGTAGCACTTTTTACTTCCCTATTAATTCCATTTTGATAGTAAGGACTACTAAAATTCATGCCAAAACTATCCTCCTCACAAAGAGTTAAACTTAACTTTCCTTGTAGCTTCTTTCCATCTTTATCATACACTCTAATCTCATACATTTTTATCTTCTCCTTGTTTCTATGTTCTTATCGCTTACGATACTTTGCTGCAGAGTTCTTGCCTTAACAAACTCACTAACCAAATAATTTATGTTTTTAATTATCTTATCTAGGTTTTCGTTTCCTAAGTAACTAGCATAACTTGATATTATCATCGCTTTAAGCATTTCAGCTTCTCCTAAAACACGTCCCGTTGCGTCGTCGTCATCCGGATCAGATAACGCGAGGTTAAAGCGATAATTTAAAACATTTATTTTTTTCATTACGTTTTTTAAGGCTATTTTTTCAATGAACATTGCTTTTACTATCAGTATGGTATTACCACTTTTCGTTTTTGATTTACCACGTAACTTATATCCCTTTATGTTCTTACAATTTAACATCGTTATTGCAATTATCTTGTCATCTTTAAATACTTTATATTTTCCAGTTGGTTTTACGTTTTTTATTTCCGTTACTTTTATATTCTTTATTTCGTCAGTTATTATCTTATTTTTATGTTTTTTTATTCCTTCTTTATTTAGTTTTACTTTATGTGCTAATAAATCTGGTCTTTTTTCATTAGTAACTTTTAACTGCTCGTTATAGCGCCATTCATCTATTTTCTTATGATCTCCAGAAAGTAAAACCTCCGGAACTTCAAGCCCGTTATAATTTCTAGGTTTCGTGTAAGTAGGATAATCTAACAACCCATCATTAAAGGAATCTTTAACGTGGGACTCTTCTTCTATTACCCCAGGAACAAGCCTTACAATGGCATCGGTTAACACCATTGCTGGCAATTCTCCTCCGGTTAAAACGTAATCTCCAATTGATATTTCCTCATCACAAATCGTTTTAATTCTTTCGTCAAAGCCTTCGTAATGTCCACATATAAATATTAAATGCTCTTCTTTGGCAAGTTCATAAGCCTTTTTTTGGGTAAATGTTTTACCTTGAGGAGATAATAATATTACCTTTGACTTAGGAGTCTTTAAGCTTTCTACGGCATCAAATATAGGCTGGCACATAAGAACCATACCGGAGCCACCACCGTAAGGGGTATCATCTACTTTTTTGTGCTTATTTTTGGCAAAATTCCTAAAATTACACGTGTTTATCTCCACTTTTTTATTTTCAATTGCCCTTTTAATTATTGATTCTCCCTTAAAACTACTAAACATTTCTGGAAATATTGTTAATATATCTATTTTCATGACAAAAGTCCTTTCACATCATAAACGTATAACGTTTTATCATCTTTGTTTATTTTACTAATAAAGCTTTTAACGTATGGAATCATAACCCCCGTATCAAGTACTAAAACCTCGTTAGCAGGAGTATCTAAAACCTCTTTTATGACTCCTCTTTTTTTATTTCCTATTATAACACTAAAACCAATTAAATCAACTGATAACACATCATTTTCACCAAGTTTAATATCATCTTTATTAACGTAAACCAAAGAGCCTTTTAAACGCTCTACCAAGTTTATGTCATGATTATCTTTAAAAACAACCATGTCAAAGCTCTTATGAACCCGGTAACTTTCTACTTCGAACTTTTCTTTTTCACGTCCAACATAAAACAGAAAACCTTTTTTAAACACTAAATCTTTATGCCTAAATCTAGAAATTATTCTTACCTCACCTTTTATTCCGTGGGTATTAACTAGTTTTCCAATACAAAAATACTCCATTTTAATTCTCCTTACTAAATTCATACATGATAATTGATGCTGCAACTGATACGTTTAAGCTTTCACAAGAACTGTCCATTTTTATGTATATGTTTTGGTCTGATAAGCTAGCTATTTCATCCTTAACCCCTGATCCTTCATTTCCCATTATGATGGCAATTTTACCGTCTTTGGAAATAGTATCTAAAGTTTTTCCATCATTAACGTTAGTTGCATAAACTTTATAGCCTTTATTTTTTAATTCCGGTATAAATTCTAAAAGGTCTTTTGTAATTACGTTTAACTTAAAAATCATTCCTTGGGTTGCTCTAATCACTTTATCGTTATATTTTTTTACAGAATCTTTACTTAAAACTATGCTAGTAAAACCAAATGCCTTAGCACTTCTTATGATGGTTCCAACGTTTCCCGGGTCTTGAACACCATCTAAAATCATTATTTTATTACCAAGTACTTTCTCGGCATCATCGTACTTACATACACCAATAACTTTTGGAAACGAAGGAAGGTTACTTAACGAGCGCATTACGTTTTTGGTAACTAAAGTTGATAAAACCCCATAATCAGTGCTATCACTTTCTAACTTTATTACTTCGATCAACAAGCCTGATTCTTTAGCTTCTAAAACCAGATGCTCTCCTTCAACAATAAACTTTTTTTCTTCTTCCATAAATTTATTATTTCTTAACTTTTTAACGTACTTTATTTTTGCGTTTGCAATTGAACTTATAACCATATTTTACTCCTTTAGTGCCTTTCTTACTCTTTTATAATCTGGACAATACTTTTCTACCGTCTTCCAAAAACTATTACTGTGATCAAAATGAACAAAATGAGATAACTCATGAACGATTACATAATTCAAAAATTCTTGGTCTTTTTTAATTAGTTCTAAATTAAGCGTAACCGAATTATCTTTCCGATTACATACTCCCCAGCGGGTTTTCATGCTTCTTACCTTTAACTTGGGATAAGGAACCGATTCCTCAAAGACTTCATACGCCTCATCTAAATAAATTTTAAAAACTTCGTACGCCTTTTTCTTATACCAGTTATTTAACATATTATCATCTTTTATGATTAAAGTGTCATTATCAAACACTGGTTTTCTAACATTTTCATAAATAACGCTTATTTTTCTTCCCAAAAGGCTATTTTTCTCACTTCTAACAGTTTCATTTTTCTTTTCTTGCTTTTGAATCATGCTAATGACCGAACTTTGATTTTCTTCTAAAATCTTTCTAATCATCCCATCAGTATATAAATAAGGACAAGTTATAACTATTTTCAAATCCTCTTTTACCCTGATGTACAAGTTACGGTTATTTTTTCTTATAACTTCAACCTCATAAGATTCATCATCATATATAAAATTCATCGTTACCACCTAAATAATTTTATCACAAAAAAAGAAAGATAAAAAGTGAAGTTGTCAATAAAAAGTAGACAGTAAAAAAGAACTATTTGAATCCCAGT
>CAMMVQ010000046.1 GCA_946500425.1 uncultured Mollicutes bacterium
TATCTTTATTAAGCAAGAACGACAACACAACTATAATAACTCCTACTATTTTTAATGCACTAGCAATTATATTTTTGTCATTAGTAGTAATAGTTTTGTCATTATTTTCGTTGCCGTTACAATAAGGACACCCATATTCTAGGGTTGTCATTTCGAATTCTTTTCCACAAACCTCACACTTAACTTTCTTTGACAACTTACGCACACTCCTTTCACAATTTATTATATCACAATACCGATTATCTGTCGAAGTATAAAAATGCATATAAATGAAATAATAAATATGGAGATGTGATATGACTACGATAGATAAAAGTGATAATAACTATGTTTATTATCTAGTTGGTAAAAATATACGAAAATACCGAAAACTTAAAGGACTAAAACAACGAGAATTAGCTGATAAATGCAGTCTAAGTGAAGGATTTATTAGTGATATTGAGAGTAATACATTTCGTACTATTTCATTAAATACGCTTTATCATATTGCTAAAGTATTAGATATACACATTATGTTATTATTTCAAGATTTAGATGAAGATAGTGTTAAATAAGCACTATTTTTTTTGAACTAAAAAAATATCTAATTAAAGATATTTTTAAGCTAAAAGATTTATTGTTTCTATCAATTGAGTTATATTCTTATGAGTATATATACCGTCAGTAATATCTGCTATTTTATGTCCTAATATCAGTTTGATACATATTTTATTAGCTTTAGCATTATCCAGTCTTGTAGCACAAGTGTGTCTACAATCATAAGGAAGATAGTCTAAATCTAATTTTACAGTCATTTTATCCCAACGCTCTTTAAAACTTGCATAAGTAAATTGCATATCCCTAGAGCTAGCTATTAAATAGTTTGTAGGATTATTTAGTCGTCTTTCTATAAGCGGTTTTATTCTACTATGAATAGGTATAATTCTATTCTTTCCTGCTTCTGTTTTACTACCACCAATCATATAGTTTTCATCTAAAAACACATCTGTTTTCTTAATATTTAATAGTTCATTAGGTCTCAAGCCAGTGTATATTAATATTAAAGCTAAGTCTACATCTTCAACATTTAAATTGTTCCATAGTAAGCTAATTTCTTCTTCCTTTAAGTTAATATGTAGTGTAGACTTTTCTTCTTTTCCTAAGTCGACAAACTCAGCATAGTTTTTAGTTATAGGTACATCTAGTTCATCAGCAAAATTATATAATTGATTACATAAACCTTTTATGTATTTCTTTATTGTATACCCACAAGAACAATTATCTATTAGTTCTTGTATGTCTCTTTTTCTTATATTAACAAATATTTTGTTATGTAGTTTAGAGCAATGATTTTTATAAGCGTTTTTATAAAGCTTCAAACTATTATTTTCAATTTTTTTGCTTTTACTGATTAACCATTTAGTATATAGTTCTTTAAAAGTAATGTTTTTTAGGTCTATGTCATAAGGAGAATTATTATAAAGAGCTAATGCTTGTAATCCCTCTTCTTTAGTAGCATAGTAGCCTATAGGCTTAAATATTTGTTTTCCTTTATTATTGTAACCAATAGTTATTTTAGCTATATATGGTCTTCTTCTATTGCCACTCAATTTATAAACTGAGCCGTAGTTATTCGGTAATTTCATAATTTTTCAATCTCCTTTATATTGTAAATATTTTTAAAATACTTTATAATGGAGATGTACTTTAAATTTGGTAGTGAGCCGATTTTTAGTACATCTCTGACTAAGTGCTATTGCAGTAGTACTTAGTCTTTTTTTTTGTTATTTAATTTTTCTAATTCATTTTTATATTGAATTTCTATATTATCTAAAAGTATTTTTGCTCTACTTACACATTTTGAAATAGAGTTATACTTTTCCACTTTATCCAAAACAACAGCAGTATCAATCAAGCCACATAAATAATCTAATGAAATATTATAGTGGACGGCTATTTTTTTTAATATTGGAACTTGTGGAGTTTTTCCATTTTCATACCTAAAAATAGTTGTACGGTCTGTATTTAATACCTTTGCTAATTCTTCTTGACTTTCATTATGTTGCAATCTTATTTTTTTTAATCGTTCTCCAAATACATTATCATTTGTTTGCATACATTTAGGCAATATAATCTCTCCTTTCTAGATAATTGTATTGTAACATCAATATTGCAATATTGCAACATCAAAATATAGATATACACCTTAATTTCTAATTATATTTGAATAATTTACTTGAAATAAAAGGAAATATCTTATGTTTATTATGAGTTTATTAAATTACCCCTCTTATATAAAAAAGGCATGATACAATTAAAGTGCCTTAAGGAAAAAGTTTCGTACGAAAAACATATTAAATTTGAAAATTTTAAATAAGAAAAAGGAGATGTAGAAAATGAATAAAAATGAAAAAGACTTTGATATCATTAGCACTGATACAAAGTCAAATAATATACCCAATAAAAGTATAATACAAACAGAAGATAATAGCAATGATATTAAAGATTTTGTTATTTTTAATGAAAGAACACAAAAAGAATTAGAGTTTTTATGGAAGCCTTATATTGTAAAAGGAAATATTAATATAATTCAATCTGACGGTGGACTTGGAAAAAGCTATCTTATAACTTGGCTAATGTCTGCTATTAGTAAGGGAGATAAAATTCCTTTTAGTGATGAGCATTTTGAGATAGGAAACTGTATATTACAGAATGCAGAAGATGATATTGACGCAACAATATTATCTAGACTTAATTTACATGGAGCAGATACAAGTCGTATAGGGTTTATAAATGAAGAGAATAAATTATTTAAAGTTCAAGATTATAGAAGACTTGAAGAACATATTAAAACATTTAATCCAGTAGTAATATGTTTAGACCCAATTCAAAACTTTATTGGAGATATAAATATGAATTCAGCAAATGAAGTTAGAAATGCTTTAAAGCCATTAAAAGAATTAGCACAAAAATATAATGTTGCAATAATATTAATTATGCACCTAAATAAAAATAGTGCTACTACTAAGGCTACATACAGAACAATGGGTTCATATGATTTTGTAGCAATGGCACGCTCTGTATTGTTAATTACAGAAAATCCAGAAAATAAAGAAGAAAGACTTTTGATACCTATAAAAACAAACATCATGAAACAAAATGAAAAGCGTGCTCTTTCATATAAAATCAATAATAATGGAATTATTGAATGGTTAGAAGATAAAGGAAATTTAGACCCTAATGAACTATTAGTGGAAACAGACAATAACTATATAAAGAGCAGTGTTGCAAAAGGTTTTATTTTAGGAGCATTATCTACTGGAGATATTTTAGGTAATGATTTAAAAAGATTGGCCTTAGAAAAAGGTAATATAAGCGAAAAGACTTTTAACATAGTTAAAGCAGATTTAAAAAAGAACAATATAATTGATAATTACCAAAAGGAAAAACATTTTTATTGGACTTTAAAGAATAATGAAAGGAATGATTAAAATGAATAACTTATCAAAAGAATATAAAATATTATATAGCCTTTTCTCTAACTATGATATACCATCTAAAAATAGTTTAAATGCGACACAATGGTTAAACCTACTAGAAGAAAATAAAAAAGAAAATAAATTAATTATTAGTGCAAGTATCTTTTTAAAAACCCTAGCTGAATTGGGACATATTCAAAAAATAGATAAAAAAAGTTATATTCCAAGCGATGAAAATTATCAAAACGGCTTTATAGAAGTATCAGAACGAACAATTATTACTTACAAAGGAAAGATAAAAGAATACACAGTATTATTTACCGATAAAGGGCAAAAGAAATTTTTACCAATAATAAAAGAATTAATTAGTAAAAAAGAACAAGCCTAACACATGGTAAATGGTAAAGTGGTAAAATGATTAATTTC
>CAMMVQ010000047.1 GCA_946500425.1 uncultured Mollicutes bacterium
TACACGACATAGCAAATAACACTTCTAAAGAATAAGAAATAAATGATTATTTATATCCTAGCGAGTATGATTATAATGACAGAGATATTGATATATAGAAAAAATCGAGTAAATTTCAAATGCTCGATTTAAAGACTATAATTCCGTTATAGTAATATACTACGCTAAATAGCGGTTTTGAAAAATGAATACTACCTTTTTAAACTCAATAAAGCATAATTTTAACGTGGCATAAAGTCAAGTGAAATTATGTTTTTAGTTAAAATTTTTATTTTGAAATACCTTTATTACTTAATTTGTCATTAGAAGAAGAAAGATCTAAATAATTATAATAATTTATAATTTGACTGGCAGTTTTACCGCTTTTAACGTCAAAATAAAATTCATTACCATAACTTTGTCCAACTTTAATTCCCAAATCAGTTTGAAATGGTATTAATTTAATATTTTCAGGACAATTATTTTTTAAATATTCTAACATTTTATTTGTATCGGTATAATTGCCGTTTCTTATATTATCATATCCAGTAACTATTGCGTATTCTATAACTACTTCTTTATCGCACGGCAATTTTTTTAACATATCTGAAAGTAATGATATTTTTTTATCACTAACAGCATGTCCAACAATTCCCCACCTGTTTTTCCTATCATAAAAAACTATTCCATCACAGACTGCTAATCCGACAGTTCCTATTATATTTTTATTACCGTCGGATGTTACAAATTTATTCATTTCAGCAGTAGCTACATGTCTTGATATTTCGCTTAATATAGATAAAATTTGTTGATTAATATTGATTTTATTTTCACTATTAGTATAATCTTTCATTATATCCCCTCATTTTTACATAACACTTTATATTTATTTTTATTATAACATTAAATTGTTATTTTTTCATTATATGTTATACTTTGTATTAAGAGGTATATGTTATGGAAAAGTATTAATTGGTATAGTTGGCAAACCAGATAATACAGATATTGGGTAGAGCCCCATTAAATTAAATAATGTAATAAGAAAATACTTAAATAAAAATGAAGCGTTGACGGTAGGAATTATTCCTCAGGATTTTAGATTTAAGAAAAAAGGTGATAATATAATGAAATTAAAGGCAATTACAATCGAAGATAATGAAGCATTTTTAAGACAGATTTCTTCACCTGTTAAGAAAAAAGATGCTAGTTTAAAAGCGGATATTAAGGTTTTAGAGGAGTATTGTAAGCAAAATGAGGTAATGGCAATGGCGGCCGTTCAACTTGGCATTCCAAAAAGAATTATATATTTAAAAAACACAAATTTAGATGTAATTAGAAAACTTCGGGAAAATAAAGCCGGAGAAGAAGAAAGAAATTATAATGAGGCACGAATTTTAATAAATCCAGTTATAACTAATAGAGAAGGATTAACAGATTATTGGGAGACTTGTGCTAGCTGTTTAGATAACATGGGACACGTTAGCAGGCCATATAAAATTACTATAGAATATTATGATGTTAATGGCCTTAAGCACGTTGATAATTTTGAGGGATTTGAATCAACAGTTTTATCACACGAAATGGATCATTTAGACGGTATATTACACATGGATATAGCTGATGAAGTTTTTTTAATGTCAAAAGAACAAAGAAAAATATTTAGAAAAACTCATGATTATAATATTGTTTCTAAAGTTGGAAAATATGAGGAACTATTAAAAGATAATAATAAAGTATAAAAGAAAAGCTTACGTAATAAATAATAACGTAAGTTTTTCTTTTATAATGTTTTTGTCACGGTATAAGAATAAAGAATATTATATATTAGGAGGTAAATCATTATGACTTATACCGTTACAGAAAATGATACCATACAGACGGTTGCTAATAAATTTGGAGTTCCAGCAAATGAACTTATTTCGGTTAATAATTTAAGACCGGGTAGTGTTTTGTTTCCTGGTATGATAATTGTTATTCCGCCGAGGAGCCCATCAAGGCCACCAGTTACTCCTGTACCACCTATTTGGCTACCTCAAAATAGGACTTACGTGGTAAGGCGTGGAGATACAATATGGTCAGTTGCTAGACGTTTTGGAGTTAGGGTGGATGATTTGATGTACGTAAATGGTTTAAGATTTCCAATAATTTATCCAGGGCAAAGATTAATAATTCCATTTTCTAATATCATGCCATTATAATACGTTGCTTTTTACATGGTTTTAGAGTAATATAAATATGTAATAGTTGGAGGTTAAAATGAGAGAATTAACATTAAAGAAGTGCAACCATTGTGGCGCGGTAGTAAAAGTATTAAATGATTGTAAATGTGATGATTGTGGTATAAAGTGTTGTGGTGATAACATGATTAAAATAGAAGCAAATAGTACTGATGCTTCATTTGAAAAACATGTGCCAAACTATGAAATAAATGGTGATAAATTAATTGCAAGTGTTAATCATGTTATGGATGAAGATCATTACATTGAATGGATATCATTAGTAACAAACGATAAGGAAGAAACTATTTATTTTAAGCCAGGAGATGAGGCTAAAGCTACTTTTGAAAATACAAAAGAAGGTATTTTATACGCTTATTGCAATAAACATGGTTTGTGGAAAAAAGAAATAAAATAAAAGTTATCTTGTGGATAACTTTTTTTATACTAGGAAAGTGGTTTCGTCGATAAACTTGTAATTGGTTTTATATTTTAATTCTCTTACTAGTCTAAATAAAGCATCATCTTTTGCTTTTGCCTCTATCATTATATCAACGTCTTTATTACAATTTTTTAGTAACTCTATAAAATTTATAAAATCATTTGAGTTAACGTAATCGTGGTGACTTCTAAACTCTTTTTTTAGCTTGCTTTTAGGAGATGAAAAGTGAATTTTAGGATTAATATTTTTCCAAGTGTTTAATATTTGCGGTAGATAATCCTCTATTTTTTCTCCTTCATCATTGCATACGTAGTGATGATAGTCTAACACCATTGGGATGTTTAATTTATTACATAAACTTAATACATCTTTTATGTTGTAAATTTTATCATCGTTTTCCACAGCAATACATTTTTTAATATGCTCAGGTAATTTATTAAAATTATTTATAAACCTTGTAATTGAAGCTTTTTTTCCACAAGCACTACTTCCAGTATGTAATATTATTATGGGATTTTTAATTTCTAAAGCACTTAATATTTTATAATGATATTCTAATATTTCAAAGGTATTTTTAACTATTTTTTTATCCATGCTATTTAATACGGCAAATTGATCTGGATGAGTATCAACTCTTATTTTGTTATCATTTATTATTTTTCCAATTTGTTCATAAGTATGTTTTAGTGGCGTAATATAATCAAAACTAATCTTATTATGAGTTGCAAGTGGAACTAGCTTTGAGGTTAAACGATAAAAATGAATATTATTTTTAACGTTGTATATCATGAGTTTCTCTAAAGCATATAGGTTTGATTTTGTTATTTCTAACAATTTATCCACATCATAATTTTTATTTACGTAGTTAGTGTAGGTTATGGTGCTTGATGCCGTACATTCTAATGCTTTTGATAATGATACGTATCCTAATTTTATTTTCATAAGCATCACGTATAATCTAATTATGTGATTTTTTTATTATTAATCACTATATTAGATC
>CAMMVQ010000048.1 GCA_946500425.1 uncultured Mollicutes bacterium
TTTTAGTTCAAAATTAAAGAACTATACATAGTTGTTTTATAATTAAAACAATGGGAATAATATTTCCTTGTTTTGCTGTGACAACTGTGTTCAGTTCTTTTTTCGTGTTCCTAAAAAAACTGGTAAAGAAAGGAGAAAAATTGGAACAATTATGTAGATAATCTTATATCTTAGTATTATGGAAAGAGAAAATGAATCTTTTATTAAATTAGTTTTTCCAACAAGTTTATTAGGAGATAACAGATAACACCGCTAGAAAAGTTACTATTAATACACATTTTGTCACTTTTTAATAAAAAAAGGATTATTGCTAGGCTACTAATTCATTCTTTAAAAATTTATATAGTGCAAATATCTAAAAGTGTAAGTAGTTTGTCTAATCAAAGTTATATAGATTTAGAATATGATAAAAAGATAATTCAAAAAGAATAATTAAAGTAGCAGAGGTATAAAAAAGAAGTTTAGATATTAAAGGATGTTTTAATACTAGTAGTCAAGAAAACTTTAAAATTATAATAGAAATAATAAATAAATCATAGAGTCTATTATTTGAAAGATGTTAATGGTGTAGAATTATGGAATGGTAAAAGATGTGAAACAAAAATCGTGTCTTTAGAATAACAAGAATATATGGAGAGTTTGTTAAGTAGTTTTAGAAAAGGAGATGAATAATTAATTGTTTAACAAAGTCATACACTATAGAGAGGTGACTTATGTTTAATATTATAGAAACATTTAAAAAAGATTCTCCTAATTTAATCTTGTTGCTAACTAATTATATAAAAAGTGTGATTAATAATGAGTAAAACAATGGCGATATACTGCGTTTTTATGGTACAATATATTTGGCTTTAATTTGTTATACAAAAGAAAGGAGCATAAATAATTGTATAACACTTTAATCGAAACGCCAGAATTTTACAAAGCAGGAATATATATAAGATTATCTGAAGCTGATGAAGGAAAAGCTTATGAATCTGATAGTGAAAGTGTCCTTAATCAGAGAAATATGTTAATGAAATTTGTAAAAGAAAAAGGTTTTATCTTTGTAAGTGAATATGTTGATGATGGTTATTCTGGTACTGATTTTGATAGGCCAGGTTTCAACAAGATGATGGAAGATATAAAAAATAAGGTCATTAATCTTGTAATTGTAAAAGATTTATCAAGATTAGGTAGAGATCATGTTATGACGGGATTTTATATAGAAACTTTTTTTCCAGAAAATGGAATAAGATTTATTTCTATGCAAGAGGGTTATGACAATGCTATTAATCAAGCTAGTAATGATTCTTCAACTTTTATAATTGCTTGTAATGATTATTATAGTAAGCAAAATTCAGTTAAAATTAGGAATGTTTTGAATGATAAAAGAAAAAATGGTAAGTTTATTGGTAGCTCTCCTAGTTATGGATATTTAAGAGATCCAGAGGATAAGGGTCATTTAATACCAGATCCTATATATGCGCCAATTGTTAAAAAAATATTTGATATGGCATATGAAGGTATAGGTTTATCACAAATAACAACTTATCTAAACGATAATAAAATTAAAACACCAAGCAGTCTTAAAAGAAAGAATATTCACGCTAACAATAAATATAATCCTATGTGGACTATATCTTCAGTAAAGAAGATACTTAAAAATCAAATGTATGTTGGTGATATGGTACAAAGTGTGCAAACTAAAGTGTCATATAAATCAAAAAAGAAAAAAACTTTACCTAGATCTAATTGGAATATTGTGAAAAATACCCATGAAGCAATTGTAGATAGAATTATATTTGAACATGTTCAAAATAATGCTAAGAGAACAAATGTAACGAACAATACTAAAAGAGAAAAACGTATATTTGAAAATTTATTATATTGTAAAGAGTGTGGTAATACATTAACAATTACTTATAGAAAGAACCATAATTATTGGACTATTAATTGTAATCGATATTCAAGAGATCCTAAAAGAAAAATGTGTTATTCACATTTCATACCTTATGATAAATTAGAGTGTGCATTATTAGAAGTTATTAAAAAAACTTGTAAGCAGTATTTAGATGAAATTAATGTATCTGAAATTGCTAGTGAAATTAGTATTAAGAGAAAAAATGATTCTAAAATAAAAGAAAAAATAACTGAGTTAGAGAATAAAGAAAAAGGATATTTAGATAAACTTGACATGCTTTATGAAGATAAATTTAAAGGATTAGTATCTGATGAAATGTATAAAAGAATTGCTAATGATACAGAGATTTTATTACAAGAAACAAGAAAGAAAATAAATAGATTAAAAGATAATACAAAGACAATAAAAAATACAACTGATGATTTAAAAAAATATGAGAATAAAATAAAATCTTTAATTGATATTGACAGTCCTACAAGAGAGTTAATGCAGACTATTATTGACAGGATAGTAATAGATAAAGATAAAAATATTGAAATAATTTACAAATTTAGCATATTAAATAACATTTAAAAACTTTGTTCCAATTGGAACAAAGTATACATAGAAATATATAAACTACTTATACGAATATTGAAACAAAAAATACAATAAAGGAGGGTAAAAGATGAGTAATATAGAAGAATATACAGAAAAAACTTTTGAAAATATAAAACATCTTGATGAATTTGGTAATGAATACTGGGAAGCTAGAGAATTAATGCCATTACTTGAATATAGTAAATGGGAAAACTTTCATAAAGTAATTAAGAGAGCAAAAATTGCTTGTGAAACTAGTAATAATAATGTTAATGATCACTTTCCTGAGTTCAGGAAACCGATAGTTGGTGGTAAGGGAAATATTCAAAACGTTATCGATTATCATTTATCAAGATACGCTTGTTATTTAATAGTTCAAAATGCAAATCCAAGGAAGAAATCAGTAGCACTTGGACAAACATATTTTGCAATACAAACTAGAAAACAGGAAATTACTGAATTAGAATATTCAAAGTTATCAGAAGATGAAAAAAGATTATATACTAGAATTCTTGTTAATAATAAAAATAAGTATTTATTTAAAACTGCAAGAGATGCAGGTGTAGAAAATTTTGGCAAATTTAATAATTATGGTTATAAAGGACTTTATAATGGAGAAACAGCAAAACAAATTGCAAAACGAAAGAATATAAAAGAAAATGAAGATATTCTTGATTATATGGGTAGTGAAGAATTAGGTGCTAATTTATTCCGTATTACACAAACAGAAGCAAAACTTAAAAAGGATAATATAGATAATGAAGATGATGCTTGTCTTACACACTATAATGTAGGTAAAACAGTCAGAAGAGCAATTGAAGAATTGGGTGGGAATATGCCTGAAACTTTACCAACTCCAGAAAAGTCTATCAAAGAACTAGAAAAGGAAGAATTACAAAAAATAGGAAATAATTAATAAATATAAATAGTATTTATATAAAAAATAATGAAATAAAGAATATTTCCGATTTTGGTGTTAACACCAAAATCGTGGAAAATAACAATTAGTTACAC
>CAMMVQ010000049.1 GCA_946500425.1 uncultured Mollicutes bacterium
AACAAAAAGTATATTACCATTTAAGGTGTAAAAACACTAATTGTAAAGGTTATGGATATCATTACAATACAAAAAAAATAGAAACAAAATTAAAAAGAATATTAGAAGAATTAACGATATTTATGCTTTCTATGAATAATGAGATTATCACTTGTAATTCTACTAAAAGTAATGATGTAAAAGAAATAGAAAAAGCTATTGAAAAATTAAAAATGCAAGAAAAAAGATTAGTTGATTTATATTTAAGTTCTACTTTGGATGTAGAAACAATTAATCACAAAAACGAAGTAATAAAAAAAGAAATTGATAAATTAACTAAAAAGAAAACTACCCTTGATCCAGATAATTCTTCAAAGGAATATACAATAGAACTTGTTAAAAAATTAGATTGTATTGAAGAAAATGACAAATTAATTTTTACAAATATTAAAAATATAGGATTTACTTTTCTTTATAATTTACTAACAAGAAAAGCTAAAAGAGATTTAATTCATAGACTTATATCTCAAATAGAAATAACAAGAGATAAAAACTATAACATTGAAATTAAAAACATAAAGTTTACAGATGAATTAATAACAAAAAGTAGTAAAGAATATATAAAATACCTTAATAAAATTATGGAAAACAACAATATTGGTATCAAATTTTATAAAGAAATTAACAAAGAAAAACTAAAAAATATAGAACTAGATTATGATGTTTTATCTATTAAAAAAATGAAATCAAATAAATATTCAAATGAATTTTTGAAATATTTTATATCAAAATCGAGAGAATATTTATATGCTGAAGGCATTATTAGTTGTCCTTATGTTGAAGAAAACAAATTAAAAGATATTTTAATATTAGTACCTAAAAAAGATACTATAGTAGTAAATTAAATAAAGAAATGGAGAGATAAAAATGAAATTAATTTATACACAAAAAGGAGATTATTTATTACCAAACTTAACTATTAAAAATCAAAGTACTACTGGAATAAACAAATATGGATATTTAAGATTACACTATCTGAAAGAAAATAAAAAATCACTTTATACTACACTTTTAATGACTAATGAACTTACTAATCATCTTATTTCAGTTAGTAAAAATAGTGAAGATAGATTACAAATATTAATGAAAAATTACAAAAACTCAGATGAAAGACTATCTGAAAAAAATAAAAAAATTAATCATATAGAATGGTCAAAAGTTATGGACAATTACAAAAATATGGCTGAAGAAATAATCTTAAAAGAATTAATATTTATTTAAAAAGTGTATGTACTAGATATAATTTTTTGTCTAGCCAGCACTGAATTTGTACACTCGCACAAATTCGTATGTGGGGAAATCCCCAATCCCCTTACATAAGAAAGGAGGTGGAAAAGATGAGAAAAAGAAAGATTGAAAAAACATTGTATTTATCTGAAGAAGAAAATAAAATTTTAGAAGAAAAATGTAAAAAGTTGAATTTAAGTAAGTCAGATTATATTAGAAAATTGATTAAAGAGTATACTCCTATCAAAGCTGATATGAGTATACTAGAAAAACATCGTGATGAATTCAAAATGATTGGAAATGGACTTAATACTATTGCTAGGGATGCACATAGATATGGTTATATCAAAGAACGAGATTTAAATCATTATTTAACTTGGTTGAATGACATATGTGATGATATAAAATTCAATTTAAATATCGAATAATATCTTTAAAAAATTGGATAGAAATATCCGATTTTTTCTTTAGCAATTTTAGTCGAAGTATGGAAAATATAAGCATTATATAGTATAATATTAACAGAAAAAAACGCACATCAAAATTAAGATAATTAAATGGTTTTAACGTAAGGAGTTGTAATAATGGAAACTACTAACCTATCAAAAATTAGAAGAAATAAAATGTTAAATACAATTAATGAAATTAAAAAAAATATTACTGATGAAGAAACACTAACTAATTTATCAATGATAGAAAACGAATTAACCAAAAAGAAATATGGACTTATATGGGAAGAACACGAAGAAAGAGTTGATAAAGAGTTAGAAACTAAAATACCTACTTTTGAAGAAGTAAAAGATAAAGAAATAGTATCTAATCCAGATGATAAGTTTAATTTTTTGTTAGAGGGAGATAATCTTCATAGTTTATATTTATTAGAAAAAACTCATAAAGAAAAAATAGATGTTATCTATATTGACCCTCCGTATAATACAAAAAGTTCTGATTTTATATATGATGATAAAATAATAAATGCAGAAGATACTTTTAGACATAGTAAATGGTTATCTTTTATGAACAGAAGATTAAAAATTGCAAAAAATCTATTAGCACATAATGGGGTTATATTTATAAGTATAGATGAAAACGAATTTTCTCAACTAAAATTATTGTGTGATGAAATATTTGGAGAACAAAATTTTATAGATTGTATAATTTGGAATAAAAGAGTTCCTAAGAATGATAAAGGTATTGGTAATATTCATGAATATATATTGTTATATGCAAAGAAAAATGATTATAAATATAAATTTTTAATGCCAAAAGATGGAATGAATGATATAGAAAAATTAATTAACGATTTAAGAAGAAAAAAAATATCCATTCAAGAATCAGAAATCGAATTAAAAAAATTATATAAAAAGAATAATTATGATAGAGCTATTACATTATATAATAATTTAGATGATGATTATAATGTATGGGGAAAAATTAATTTAAGTTGGCCAAATGGAAATACTTTTGGACCGAAATACGATATTTTACATCCTATGACAAAGAAACCTGTTAAAGTTCCAGATAGAGGATGGAGATGGAGTGAAGAAACATTTAAATCTATGCTAGATTACAATAATGTAAAAATAAGATATGATGGTAGTATTATTTGTGGGAAAATTTGGTTTGCTAAAGACGAAAAAACGCAACCGAGTAGTATAAAATACCTAAATGATGTTGAAAGAATGCTTTTAAGATCCATTATTAGTACTAAAAGTGATGGCGGAATGGAATTAGAAAAATTATTTGGAGAGAAAAGTAAATTTGCATATCCTAAACCAGTTACTTTAATCAAGTTATTAATTGATTCTATAACATACAATAATAAAAACGGATTGATTCTAGATTTTTTTGCAGGATCAGGAACTACTGCTCAAGCTGTACAAGAACTTAATTGTGAAGACAATGGAAATAGACATTTTATATTATGTACTAATAATGAAAATAAAATATGTGAAGATATAACATATAAAAGATTGTTAAAAATTAATAACGGAATATCTAAAGTATTAACACGCCCATATAATTTAAAATATTACAAATGTTCCTATATTCCTAGAATAAATACTGAAGATGAAAATCTTAACAATAATTTATTAATTAATATTAAAAATCTTATTCAGTTAGAAAATGGGATTGAAATAGATGATAATAAAATTAGAGTTTATTTAGATGAAGATGAATTAGATA
>CAMMVQ010000050.1 GCA_946500425.1 uncultured Mollicutes bacterium
GGGGTATGGCTTATAAAAGAAAATACTATAAATGATATAGATTTGTTTTTAGATATGTTAGATTTATATGAATTTGATCTTATTTATGTTGGCAATAAATTCTTTGTGAAAGATAGACAAGGAGCTAATTTAGGTGATATTGAAAGTGATGCTTTTAATACTTTGGCTGATGTAATCGATAGGATGCAAATTTATCATAACGATTATATTTTAGAATCAATAGAAGAATGTGAAGAAACTGGTGAAGAAGTAGGCGAATGGGATTTAAAAGCTAAGGATTTAATTGAAAACCCACAAAGAGTTGGTAACATTGATACACAAAAATTTGAAGAATATATACGATTAAAAGGTATGGATAAAAATTTCCTTAAAGTTGATACACATATAACTAGATTTAATAATTATGGTTCTACTTATCATTTGTTTAATGATGGGGAAATGGCATCTATTTATACGGATAATGGGTATTATTCAATTCAAGTAATTGGAGATGTTGAGGTTAATTTGTTTGCAAATGAAGATTTTGAGCATAATGGAAAATCGTATAAAGAAGGAGACTTTATCGATCATTTTTTAGGAGATGGATATAGTTTTGCTACTTGGTTAGAACAATATACTAATAATTTTTTAGAGCGAGATTTGCTTTTAGAAAATAAAAATCCAAAATACAAATTGGATTTTGAACTTAATAACTGGTATGAATCGTTTTTTTATGATCTTAATGGAGAAGAAGAATATAGTATGGAGTTAGATGCTTGTTATTTGTCTGATGCTATTACTGAGATAAAAGATATGATTCAAATGCAAAAGATTAATCATGAGATTTGGGGGTGTTAATTATAGCAGAAAAAGAGATTTCTAAACTTAATAATAACAAAGTTTTTCAGTGGATTAAATCTAAAGAAATGGTATTTAAGGATAAAGATAATTCAAAATATACGTTTATTAAATATCCTTATTCGGAAAATTTGGATTTGATTTATGGTGATTATCTTAGTTATGTTGGTATTGATAGTAAGTTAAAATATGCTGGAGTTTATGATAAAGAAAAAGATGTTTTATTTGCTTTAGATTATGATTTGAGAAATGCTTTAGAACTGTCTTGGGATGATAAATTGTTTAAAGATATTTCGGAATTAGAAAAAGAATTGATTTCCAAATTAAATGATTGTATTGATGACTATGTATATTGTAATAAAGAAGAATTTTATGAAGCAACCATAGATTATGAAGGATATATTGATACTAATGCTGTGGAAACGGATTTTGTAGATGGTTATACCAATTACGAGTATAATGCAAATATCTCTAAAATATCAAATGAAGATATTTTAAAATATTTAGATAATGAAGAATATGTTTTTGATTGGTCATTTGATTATATTCAAAAAAATAAAAAATATATTGGAAGAGAATTGAAGGATAATAATGTTAAAAATGAGTATTTAACATCAATTATTAACGATAAAAATCATCCACTACATAAGGCACGAGAAATAAGAGTAGCTTTGGAAGAAAGTAATGCTTCAATGGTACATGTATATATTTATAAAAATGATTTAGCATTTGATTTTAAATATGATAAATTATCGTTAATGTATGGTGTATCTAATTCTTATATTTCTACTTATAATATGCCAGCTCCTGATCGGAGAGAATATGAAAAGCAATTTGGAAAATATACAGATTTTAATTTTAAAAATATTTACAAAATAGAATATAGAAATAAGCCAATCTATGTTGATAATAACTTTTTTAAAGAAAAAGAATTGTTTAGTGAGGAATATTCTTTGTGAGTAGTCTAGCAGAATATAAATCTTATTTATCAGATTATTTAATGCAATATCACAATATTACGAATTTAAAAAAGTTTTTTCATTGTCTTAATCCAGAACATACTGATAATAATCCAAGTATGATGTTTACAGACAAGTATAATATTTGTAAATGTTTTTCCTGTGGGGCTAGTTATGATATTTTTGATTTAGTTGGAATGGATTTTAAGATATATAATTTTAGAGATAAAATCAAAAAAGTTGAGGAACTATATAAAGGATATGTTCCTGAATATAGAGAATATAAACCAGAAGAACAGTTAAAAAATGATTATACAAATTACTACAATAAATGTGAAAGAGATATTAATAAATCATCTTATTTAGAAGAAAGAGGTATTGATAAATCTCTAATTAAAAAATACCATGTTGGTTATGATGAAAAAAGAAATTTAGTTGTTTTTCCAATCACAAAATATTGTTATTTTGCACGTAGTACAATAAATAGTACCAAACTAAAAAGTAAAGGTAATAGCGATATATGGAATAAAGATTTATTAGATAATAGTGAAAACTTAATATATATAACCGAAGGAATTATAGATAGTTTATCACTTGAAACGATTGATCCAAATATTAAAACAATTAGTATAAATGGCGTTGGTAATATTCATGCACTAATACATACTATTAAAGAAAAGCAATTTGATGGTACGGTAGTGATCGTATTTGATAATGATGCAGCTGGAATTAGAGCTGTTAAAGATTTAAAAGAGGAATTAACTAAGATAAACGTTAATTCCTTTTCTACTACCTTAATAGCAAATTTTGATGATGCTGAATGTAAAGATATTAATAAAGCATTAATTACAAATAGAGAGTTATTAGAAAAAAACTATCAGTATTTTGATTCATGTTTTAGAATTATAATTGATAAGCGTAAAAAAGAAAAAGAGGGGGATTTTGAAATTGAATGAAGAAGAATTATTAAAGTTAGTCATTGCTGAAAAAGATAAGTTGAAGAAAGATTATTTGCAAAA